>NZ_JCBCUW010000032.1:0-72520 GCF_059862525.1 Pseudomonas sp. MF08875 | reverse complement strand
TGACCGTCGAAGCCGTCAATCGGACAGTAGCGAGGATCAATCTACGCCCGCGCAAGCGCTTGGGCTGGAAGACGCCGTACGAAGTGCATACAGGGGTGAGCGTTGCACTTATGTGTTGAATTCAGGCTGTTCGGTCAGCATCGGTACTGGGAAGGTGTTCCAGCCGAGGGTATTGGAGTAGCGAAAATCGGTTTTTAGTTTGCCGCAAATAGTTCCAATCCAGACCAAATGTAGGCGTGAGGCGATGAGTGCCATATTCCAGAGCGGGGCGTCATAGAGAGCGAAGGCTTCGCTCGTCACGGTGCTTCGAGAATCGATTAACCCGTTGGGTAAAAATGGGCGGTTCTCAGACGAGGTTCTAGGAACAGTAATCGTCCAGGTTTGGGCAATTTTCATTTCCCTCATCTGGTGTGCCCGCGCAGACATTTCATTGGCACCACTGTCTCTGCTTGCCAACCGCATCGCTCGCACGCTTTCAATACGCGGCCTAATGGTCTCGATGCGCATCGCTTCCTCTAGGTTGCAATCTTCTATCCATAAGCAATAACGTTCTAAGCCGCGAATGAACTCCGAAGATCCATAGATACGACGAATGAAGCGGTCATGCTGCTCTAACGTTAGGCCAAGTGCATCGACTTCATCTCTGGAAAGGAGAAGATGACCACCGTCGACGGGCTTGTTTCCAAAGCTCATTTCCGACTGTCCGCTTAGTGGACGAGATGATTTTTCAATCAGTACATTGGTTCCCGGCACCAAGTAAGCGTTGATGCTTTCAACCTCCTTCACATCCACTACGTCGCCCTTGCCGCTATTGGCGATAGAATAAAGATGAGCTGGCACTTTGAATTGCGACGACAGGCCCACTATCACAACTGTGACGCCCGCATTGTAGCTGGCGAGATTGGTCCACTTGAAGGACGTATACGCAAAGGAGATTTCGTGACCTGTAGCAAATATCTGCGGCCAGAGAATTGGTACTTGCTGCCCTTGGCAAATTGAATTTGTGGATACAAATGCAGCCTTTGCTTTGGTCTTACTTCCATAGTCGGCAGCCTTCATAAACCAGCCTGCCACATAGTCTAGTGACTTCCAGTTCTTGGCTCGTGAGGCAAAGATGGCCTCTAGGTCCGCTTTCTGCTCATCAGTCTGCCAAGTGGAGCCAAGATAGGGCGGGTTGCCACAGATATAGGTTTCTCCTCCTTCGTTAGCAAAGTCGATTTCCGTCTGATCTAATGGTGTATTGAACAAGTCATCGCTGACCAGTTTTACGCCCGTACCTGTAGGCGGGCACACACTCAGCCAATCCAGTTGCAAAGCGTTGTGGCAGATAATCCAATTCTGCGCATTCAGCGGCAGAAACTCAGCCAGAGCATCCTGTTGACCGCGATACAGCACGTCGCATTGAAACTCAGCGATGATCAGCGCCAGGCGGGCAATTTCTGCCGGAAAGTCGCGTAGCTCAATACCACGGAAATTGGTCAGCGGTATTTCCGACTTATTGTGAGCCTCGCTCCGGCGACGATTGATCTCAGCCTCGATCTCGCGCATCTGTTTATAAGCAATCACCAAGAAGTTGCCGGAGCCACATGCAGGGTCGAACACTCGGATGCGGGCTATACGTTTGCGCAGGTTAAGCAGTTTGGCCTTATTGTCACCAGCAGCCACCAGTTGTGCGCGCAGGTCATCCAGAAACAGCGGATTCAGCACCTTGAGGATGTTGGGCACGCTGGTGTAGTGCATGCCCAGTGCGCCACGCTCCTCATCATCGGCAACCGCTTGGATCATGCTGCCGAAAATATCTGGGTTGATTTTTTTCCAGTTCAGGTTGCCGGCGTGTAGCAAATACGTGCGAGCCATTCGCGTGAAGCGTGGCACCTCGGTGCTGCCCGAGAACAGGCCACCATTCACATAGGGAAAGCTGTTGGCCCAACCAGGAAGCCGAGACTGTGTGATGGCGCGCTCGGCGTCCTTGATGTTCATTGCGCGGAAAATTTCCGACAGCACCTGATGGGTATTGGATCCGTCGCGCTCGCTGTAACGCTCCATGGTGCGTGTGAACAGGCTGTCGCCTCTGAAGATGTCAGTGTCTTCGGCAAAGAAGCAGAACACCAGGCGCGCCATAAAGTGGTTCATGTCAGCGCGGCGCTCGGCTTTGGCCCAGTCCGGGTTCTCATTCAGCAGCTCGACGTACAGTTTGTTCAGGCGGCTGGTGGCGCGCACGTCGATGGGGTTGTCCTTTATCTCCTTGATGGTGGAGATGCCGGCCAGCGGCAGCAGGAAACCGAAGTGGTTGGGAAAGTCCGGGTAGTCACAGGTGATGGTTTCACCCGTGATCAGCTCTTCGGCCTCCAGCGTTAGCCCGTCGGTGGCAAGGATGAACTTGGCTTTGGCTTTTGTGGTGGCCGGGCTGGCGCGCAAGGCCTTGAGCGTTTCGCCCACGCTGCCAGGCTCGCATGTGGCGATATGAATATTGCTGCGCAGTAGCACGCCACCAGGTACGTCCGAGGCGTTGTTATTTCCGATGCGTAGGCGCTTGAGCGCGGTTTCCTTGTTGCCGAATGCGGCCAGGAATGTGAACGGAAACTCCGCCGCGTCAAAGGGCTCTAGGGCCAGGTCCGAAATGGCGGACTCAATTTCTACTGCATTCATGGTTTACCACTGTCCAGATCGCTGATGCGCGAAGGCTGCGATTTTAGCTTGCGTTGTGCCAAATGGCTTCAGTTAGGTGCTTGTTCGAGGCGCTGGAGGGACAAGTGCTCTTCACGAGCCTTGTCCTTCCGTTCGTCAGGAGGCTACTACTGAGCAGCCGATAGTGATTTTGGCCGCTTCAGTATTTTGAGAAGAGATTCCAGGCGTTTACTGACCTCGTGGTTGGGCGGTGATGACTCCGCCGTGGTGGAAGGGCATATTAATTGACCGAGCGATTCAGGAGTATGCGCTAGCTGCAGAGCCAAACGGCTGGCTATGGTCGGTTTTATACGTCCTAGATGCACAGCAACTGAGATGGCAGCCTTTCGACGATCTGCGACGTGTCCTTGGCTAAGTAGCCATTTGACAGGAGCTACCTGACTGCGGCTGTCAGCTACTAGGCGTTGGTAGGCGTTCAGGAACGCCATTCTCGCACCTACCGCATCCCCTGCGTTTAGCACTGGGCGGGCTGCACCCAGTGCGAGCAGAATTTCCTCTGTGAGGACAACGCTGTTGTCTTCATCCGCCGCGGTCACAGCTATTGCCCAGGCCTCGTTCGGCTCAGGCCTACCGTCCAGTTCGTAGAGCTGTTGTTGTATTGCCGCAAGAGTCAGCCTACCCGTCAATGTGCGGCGGCACGCGAGCAGAGCACTGCGAATTTCCTCGGCAGGATATTTGACGAGATCCTGAGCGAAAATTCTCGCGGTAGTCGGGCTGATCGTCTGACCAAGCGCCTCAGCGGTTGCGCAGATGGCGGATGCCAGCGCTGCTTGCTGTTCAGAGGAAAGCATTTTGATCTCCCTCTTGGAATATACGGCCGGCAATCTCAGCTGAATTGAGGTTCGCCTGGGTTGCCTCCATTTGCCTAGCTGTAGTCGAATTTATCTGCTGTCCAGTTGCCCACTGGGTTCGGTAGGATTCTGCTCGTGCCAGCAGGTCGCTCAGGCTGTGGCAGTTGTTCAGAATCCGTGCGTCATTGATCGCGATGTAGAACGCAGCGACTGGCGGGGCCTCATCTGGGCCAAGTCGGTCGATCAGGTGACTAATCTGCCCAGCCGCTTTGCCATTCCAGACAGGCCACACCCCATAGCGCCCGATATAGGCCTCAGCGTACTGACGCCAGGTGAGATAGGTTTTGCTGTTTGTGGATCTAGGTCCGGGTCTGGCCACTGTCGTATTGGTGTTCTCCTGTATTGCCGTGACGGAGAGCGCTGTAGCTGTTTGGGGGTTACCTGATGGTTCTATGGTGGTTATGAGTGAAGCTGCTGCAGGGCGCGGGTGCACAGCCTGCGTGGGGCGGGTGAGAGGATTGGCAGCTGGTTTGTCCTCAGCTGCGTAGTCGTTAGTGCAGCGTGGTGAAAATCCTGCAGGGTGCACGCTCAGCATTGAGGAGCGGCCATGTCGGAGTTTTCTGGTGACTAGCCCCGCATCTACCAACCAGGCAATCGCGTTCTGAACGGTTCGCTCAGAGAGGCCTGTACGTGTAGCTGTGTGACGTACAGATGGCCAGCAGCGCCCGTTTTTATCTGCCTGGTCGCCCAGTGAGATGAACACGAATTTGGTAGTTGCAGGAATCCCGTGGAGTTTCCAGATGGCGCGCGTTATTTCGTTGCTCATTGCTCGCACTCCGTCGAAATAGAGGCTCGGAGCTGCGCACGCGGGCGGCTCAGAATCCAGTCGGATATCTCGGTGCTGAGCCAGCCAACTGATCTGCTGCTGCCCAAATCATATGGTGCAGGGAATTTTCCTGCTGCTATGTCGCGATAGATCGTGGATCGCTTTTTCCCGACAACGAACTCTACCTCGGGCAGGCGTAGGAAGCGCGGTTCCTCTGGGCTGGGTGCAATAGTTTGTGCTGACATTTAACTGGTGCTCAGGCGGTGGCGTTGCAGCGGTCCTCAAGTACTGCAATACGCGTATGTGTTGGGAGTGGCGCTCGGATTTTCCTACTGCAAAGCAGGGGCGTTTGTCGGGCCTCGTATTACGGGCCTCCGAGATTTATTGCCGGCGACAGCTGTGCGCATGACAGCTGAAGCTGTGTCTTTGGCGTGGGGGAGAGGAAAGACCCTGCTGGTACGGAATAGGAGTCCGTACGTTTCTTAGCAGCCTTGTTGCAGGCGAGCAATCGCAACAAGGCCCTGCGAGATGCTGGCGATACCCCAATGAGGCAGCCAGAAAGTCCATCTGCTAACAGCAGATGGACTTCGGATTCTTAACGCCGTAACCGGGGCAGCGTGACGATCCCATGGCGTCCTATGAACGTTAGAGGGATGCCTGATTTTTACCAAGCGGGGATCGGCATTGCAAGCCCAAGTAGTGAGCTCAGGCCTTGATCGCATCCAGGTAATCTGACCAGCGCTGCATCATTTCGCGGCGCTCCGGCAAGAAGGTGGTTCGATCGTACGCACGTCCCAGCGGATTTTTTACCGTGTGAGCAAGCTGATGCTCCAAGAGATCTGGGCGAAATCCCAGCACCTCCGCACCTATGGTTCTCGCTGTCGCACGAAAGCCGTGCCCAGTCATTTCGTCGCCGCTGATGTCCATACGTCGTAACGCGCTGAGGACGGCATTGTTGGACATCGGTCGGTCGCCTCCTCGGGCTGATGGGAAGGCATATCGATGTCTGCCAGTGAGTGGTTTCAGTTCGCGCAGAACAGCGACTGCTTGTTGGCTGAGGGGAACCAAATGATCTGGGCGATCCTGTTTGGTGGCAGTAAGGCCCTTCATTTTGTGGCCAGGAATCAACCACTCGCCAGCGTCCAGATTAACCTCCGACCACTCCATGTGGCGCAGGTCACCGGGCCGGCAGAACAGCAACGGGGCCAGTTTGAGTGCACAACAAACAGGCAGTGTTCCGGTGTAGCTATCCAGCGCTTTGAGCAGTGCACCGAGTTTTTCAGGATCGGTCACGGCAGCAAAGTGTTTCACCCGCTTGGCTGGGAGCGTCCGTGAGAGATTCCCTATCTGGTTGGGCGGGGTGATACCGGCAGCTTCGGCGAACTCGAAAATCTGTTTGTAGATTTGAGCTACACGACGTGCCGTCTCGCGAGCACCGCGCTTGATGATGCGCTGCAGGTTTTCGACCAGCATGGGCGTACTAATGCTGCTGACCGGTAGTTTTCCCAGCCAGGGGAAGGCATTGAGCTCAAGGCGCTGCCGCACCGTGCGGGTGTACTCCGGATCCCAGGTTGACTCGCGAATAGTGAGCCATTGCTTTGCGACCGATTCAAAGGTGTGTTGGTGATCGAACTGGCTGACCACCTTGGCCATGCGTCTTTGCAGTGAAGGGTCTTGGCCGCTGGCGAGCTGGACACGAGCATCATCACGTTTTCGCCGCGCCTCCTGCAGGCTGACCTCTGGGTAAACGCCAAGAGCCAAGCGTTTTTCCTTGCCCAGAAAGCGGTATTTCAAGCGCCAGTAACGGCCTCCGTTGAGCTGCACTTCCAGGTACAAACCTTGTTCGTCATACAGGCGGTACGGCTTGTCCTGGGGCTTGGCGTTGCGGCAGTTGGTGTCTTTCAGGGGCATTGGGGGCACATCCTCTCCGAGCGAGCTGATGAGCGTTTTATGCCCCCATATATGCCCCCGTCAACCGCGGGATGCCCTGGGATTAGGTGGGAAAACGTGGGCAATAAAAAAGCCGTAAAGCTTTGATTTCTCTAGGCTTTACGGCTTTTCTGGGTCTTCCTGGGAAGAAAAATTGGTGGAGCCGGGGGGATTTGAACCCCCGTCCGCCAGTACTCCGCTGTCGGTACTACATGCTTAGCCGTGTCTATTGAGTTAACCCTCAGCCGCCCGACGGGCAGGGTGCATTGGGCGAGTTGTGTAAGTTTTAGCCGCTTCGTCCACAACGTACTGCACGGCGATTCTGTTCTATATGACAATCACTTTGGGTTTACAGACATCCCCTGATGATTGCTGGACCCGAAGGTACCAGAAGGGAAGGGCTAAGGCTGCTTACGCAGCGAGAGCGTATTCCCCGTAGGTTTCGTCATTGGCAACTATAGAAAGTTGCAACAGTGGATTTACGAGTTCTGTTACCAACTCGGCATGCACCTAAAGGTTCGCAACCGGCGTCGAATCCTAAACGGCCCCGAACCTGCTGCCCTGTGGATCTGTTAGGGCAGCAAGTAGCGGCAGTGTACGCCAACGCGGGACAGAAGGCCAACCCGAAGGTTGGCCTAGAGCGTGCCAGGCTTATTTACCGCCCTTGTTGTTGTTGGCAATTTCCTGGATCGCCTGGGTGGTGAGCGAAATGCACTCATCCTTGTTACCGGCAGCTTGAGCTGCCTTAGCCTCGCTTTCGGCTTTGTCGATGGTGTTTTTCAGGTCTTCGGGCATTTCGCCGGTACTGACCTTGGCATCGCTGATTTTCTGCAGGTTGATCGCGCACAAATCTTCGGCAGCAAACACCGGTGAGGCCAGCATCGCAGCAGTAATGAACAGTCCAGCCAGTGCGGAACGCTTCATGGGTATCTCCTTGAGCTGAGGGTCTCGGTGCTGCCAATGGGGGCGGTCAGCCGAGTTGGTATAGGCCCCTGTCAAAGGGGTCTAAGCAAGTGACTATAGACATGCTCAGGAATTCGTTTTTTTTTTCGCGTGGGTCAAAGCGCTTTAGGAGAGAGCCGCCCCGGCCCTCTCCCAACGTTTTTGGCGGTGGGTCAGGTTGCCCGCGGCTGGGTGACACGGTCCACCAGGTAGACCAAACCGTGGTAGTCGATGCCGCCGTGCAGGCTCAGGCCGATTTCGCAGGTGCGGCTGGTGGAGATGCCTTCGTCGCATTGCTGCACGGCGTCCTTGAGGCTGCGTAGGGCGTGGGCGTTGAGTTCGGGGGTGGTGAAGCCCTTGTCGCCGGCGAAGCCGCAGCAGTGGATGCCCTCGGGGATGACCACGTTGTTACTGCACCGGCGCGCCAGGTCGATCAGCGCCTGGCTTTCGCCCAGGTGCTGGGTGCTGCAGGTGACATGCACGGCGATGGGGGCGTCCTGGGGGGTGAAGTCCAGGCGTTCCATCAGGTGAGTGCGGATGAAGCGCACCGGGTCGTAGAGGTCCAGGCGTGTGTCGCCCAGGTCTTGGATCAGGCGCAGGGTGCAGGGGCTGGTGTCGCAGTAGATCGGGTCGAGGCCGCCACGGCTGGCGTGCAGTAACGCGCCGATGAGTTCCTGGCGCTTGTGCTCGGCCTGTTCGGCGTAGCCCTTGGAGGCGAAAGGTTGGCCGCAGCACAGGCTGTCCTGGTTTTCGGGGGCGACCACTTGGTAGCCGGCCTTTTCCAGCAGGCCTCGGGTCTTGTCGTACAGCGACATTTGCTCGCGGTCGCTCGCCGCCGGGCCCATCACCCGCGACACGCAGGCCGCCAGGTACACCACCCGCGGCCGCGCATCGGTGAGTGGCGGGCTGAAGCGCACCGCCCGTTCCGGTTGGGGCATGGCACCGCTCCATTGCGGCACTTTGCCTTTGGACAGCCGCGTCAGCGCCGCCGAGAACTTCGCCAGGCGCGGCGCCCCCAGCAGCATGCGCGCGCCGTTGGCGGCATGCAGGGTGAAGCGCACGCCTTGTAGGGTCGTGGCGAAGTGATTGCCCAGCCAATCGGCGGTCTTGCCGTGATCGGCATCGCGGGCGCGCAGCTTTTTCACCAGGTCGCCGGTGTTGATGCCCACCGGGCAGCGTTGCGCGCACAAACCGGTGGCGGCGCAAGTGTCGAGGCCGTGGTAGCGGTAGGCCGCTTCCAGCTCCGTGGTGTCGACGCCGGCGCGCTTTTTCGCCTGGATATCGCGCCAAATGACGATGCGTTGGCGCGGGCTGAGGGTCAGCCCTTTGGACGGGCACACTGGCTCGCAGAAGCCGCACTCGATGCACTTATCCACAAGCTCGTCGGCCGCCGGTAGCGGTTTGAGGTGCTTGAGGTGGATTTGCGGATCGTCGCTGAGCACCACGTCCGGGTTGAGGATGGCGTGGGGGTCGAGCAGGCGTTTGAGTTGCCACATCAGTTGATAGGCGTCGCTGCCCCATTCCAGCTCGACGAACGGTGCCATGTTGCGCCCGGTGCCGTGTTCGGCCTTGAGTGAGCCGCCGAATTCCACGGCCACCAGTTGCGCCACGTCGTCCATAAAGGCCTGGTAGCGGGCGACTTCCTCGGCGCTGTTAAAACCCTGGGTGAAGACGAAGTGCAGGTTGCCCTCCAGGGCATGGCCAAACAGGATCGCCTCGTCGTAGTGGTGTTTGTCGAACAGTTCGATCAGGCGATTCACGCCGATGGCCAGTTGTTCCACCGGGAAGGTCACGTCTTCGATGATGACCGTGGTGCCGGTTTTACGCACCGCGCCGACGGCGGGGAAGGTGTCTTTGCGGATGGCCCACAGGCGAGCGTTTTCCACCGGGTCTTCAGTGAAATCGACTTGCTTCTCCACGGCGAAACCGGCCAGGGAGGCCATGATCTGCGCCAGTTGCTCGTGGAGCAGGGTAGAGGACGCGGCGCGCGATTCGATCAGCAGCGCGCAGGCGTTGGCCGACAGTTGCTGCACGAACGCCGGCATGCCGGGCTTGTCCTGCACTGAGCGCAGGCTGCGGCGGTCGAGCAGCTCCACCGCCGAAACCGGTTGCTGCTTGAGCACGGTGACGGCGTTGCAGCAGGTTTCCACATCGGGGAAGACGATCAGCGCCGAGGCCTTGTTCGGGTGGTCGACTACGGTGTCGTAGGTCACCGCGCTGATAAAGCCCAGGGTGCCTTCGGAACCCACCAGCAGGTGGCTCAAGATATCCACAGGCTCGTCGAAATCCACCAGGGCATTGAGGGACAGGCCGGTGGTGTTCTTGAGGCGGTATTTGTGGCGGATCTTGGCCGCCAGTTGCGGGTTGGCGCGGGTCTCGCGGCCCAGGGTGGCCAGGCGTTCGAGCAGTTCGGCGTGGCTATGGCGGAACGCGGCGACGCTGTTGGCGTCCTCGGTGTCGAGGCGGCTGCCGTCGGCCAGCACCAGGCGAATGCCGGCCAGGGTGTGGTAGGTGTTTTGCGCGGTGCCACAGCACATGCCGCTGGCGTTGTTGGCGACGATGCCGCCGATCTTGCAAGCGTTGATCGACGCCGGGTCCGGGCCGATCTTGCGCCCGTAGGGTGCCAGCCAGGCGTTGGCCTGGGCGCCGATCACCCCTGGTTGCAGGCGGATTTGCGTGCCTTGGCCACGGATCTCGCGGCCATTCCAGTTATCCCCCAGCACGATCAGCACCGAGGCGCTGATGGCTTGGCCCGAGAGGCTGGTGCCGGCGGCGCGGAAGGTCACCGGCACCTGGTCGCGGCGCGCCAATTGCAGCAGGGCGACCACTTCGTCTTCGGACTCGACGCGCACCACCAGTTTGGGGATCAAGCGATAGAAACTGGCGTCGGTGCCGAAGGCCAGGGTGGAGAGCGGGTCGTCGAAGCGGCGCTCAGGCGGGATCAGTTGCTGCGCATCGCGCAGGAATGCGGCCGGTAGGCTCATTGGTCCTCCAGGATCAGTACCACCAGGTCTTTGGGGCCATGGGCGCCGTAGGCCAGTACTTGTTCGATGTCAGCGGTTTTCGACGGGCCGGAGACCAGCAGCGCATTGGTCGGCATGCCGGCGGCCCAGTTGAATTCGCGTTGTACCTGATAGAAGTTGTCGCGGATTTGGCTGGCCTTGAGCAGGGCGAAATGCACCGGCGGCACCAGGCTCATCAACCGCGGTTCTTCGCGGGTGGGCCACAGGATCAGGCTACCGGTGGCGGCAATCGCCCCCAGGGTGGAGGTGAGGCTGGCCGGGGTGTTGTTGAACAGTTCGGCTTTCCACGCTTCCACCGGGCGGTCGTAGGCCTTGAGGGTCGGCAGCCCCGGGTTTTGCGCCCAGTGCGCGGTCACGCGCTGGCCATGGGGCGTAGTCGGGGCGATCAGCAGGCTGGGCAACTGGCGGTTGTGCAGCAGGCGCGCCAGCAGCGTGGGCCAATCCTGCTCGGTGCTGAGGTGGATTTCGGTGTGCACCGCCTCCATCAACTTGCGCAACTGCGGGATGCGCTGCTCCGGCGCGTAGGTGTAGGGCTCGGTCACCAGGGCTTCGTCGAAGTTGTCGGCCACAGGCGTGGTGCCGGTGAGGCTGTGGCGTAACTTGGCGAGGATGTTCTGTTTGGCGCTCATCAACGGTCTCCCTGCTTGGCCAGGTGTTCGCGGGCCAGGTCGTGCAGTGAACGGGCGGCGGGTTTCGGCGCGCTGTGGTTTTGCGTCCAGGGGCCGACGTTGGCGGGCACCAGGGCACGCAGGCGCGTGGCGCCGAAGCTGAACAAGCGGTACAGGGCCGGTGAGCTGTGCAGCCGCGCCCAGGTGTTCCAGATAAAGCGTTCCTTGCGCGAATACTTGCTGCCCTGGCCGCGCATCACTTGCCCGGGGGCGTTCGGGGCCTTGACGTTTTCTTCGCGCAGGCGCCGCAGTAGCGCCGGGATCGGGATCTTCACCGGGCACACTTCGCCGCAGGCGCCGCACAGCGACGAGGCGCTGGGGTGGTCGGGGACTTTCGCCAGGCCGACCATGTGCGGGGTGATGATCTTGCCGATCGGGCCGGGGTAGACCTCGCCATAGGCGTGGCCGCCGATGCGGGTGTACACCGGGCAGTGGTTCATGCACGCGCCGCAGCGGATGCAGTTGAGGGTCTGGCGCAGTTCGCTGTCGGCAAAGGCCTGGCTGCGGCCGTTGTCCAGCAGCACCAGGTGCACCTCTTGCGGGCCGTCCAGTTCGTGGGGCTGGCGCGGGCCGGAGATCATGTTGACGTAGGTGGTGATCGGCTGGCCCAGGGCCGAGCGGGTCAACAGCGACAGCAGCGGCACTACGTCGCGCAGGTTTTCCACGACTTTTTCGATACCGGTCACGGCAATGTGCACGGGCGGCACGGTGGTGGACATGCGGCCGTTGCCTTCGTTTTCCACCAGCAGCAGGGTGCCGGTTTCGGCCACGGCGAAGTTGACGCCGGAGACGCCGATGTCCGCTTCGAAGAACTTCTGGCGCAAGACCTTGCGCCCGATCTGAATAAGTTGGTCAACGTCCTTGGTGTATTCCACGCCAAGTTTGTCGTGGAACAAGGACGCGACCTGACCGGCGTTCTTGTGGATCGCCGGCATAATGATGTGGGAAGGCTTCTCGTGGTCGAGCTGGACGATGAACTCGCCCATGTCCGATTCCAGGCATTCAATGCCCTGTTCAGCCAAGACATGGTTCATTTCCATTTCTTCGCTGACCATCGATTTGCCCTTGATCACTTGCCGCGCCTCGTGAGCGCGGATGATCGAGAGAACGAGGTCGTTGGCCTCGTCCACCGTTTCCGCCCAGTGCACTGTCACACCGTTGCGGGTCAGGTTCTGTTCCAGTTGCTCGAGCAAATCGGGCAACTTGGACAATGCCCGGGCGCGGATCGCGTTGCCCAGGGCGCGTAAGTGTTCGCGTTCGTGGGCATCGCTGAACGAGGCCGCACGCTTGTGCATCAGTGAGTCCATGGCGCTGCGAAAATTGCCGCGCAGTTGCGCATCGCCCAGGGCCTGGTGGGCCCTTGCGCGAAAATCCTCTTCCACGGCGACGGTGGGGATCAGTGTTGGCGCGCTCATTGGCCACCTCCGGTGCGTTGCCAGAGGAAACTCGCCAGGTGTTGCCCGCGCAGCGCCGCTTGCTGTTTTTCCAGCGCGCCGTTGATGTTCATCAGGCAACCGCAATCGGCGCTGAGCACCTGGTGCGCGCCGGACTCCTGCAGGGCGCGGGTCTTGTCCGCGACCATGGCGCCGCTGATGTCTGGCATCCGCACGCTGAAAGTCCCGCCAAAGCCACAGCACTCGCTTTCGTGGCTGTGTTCTACCCGTTCCACATTGCCCAGTTGCGCCAACAGCGCGCGCCCGTGCAGGTGGGTGTTCATTTCCCGGCGTGCCGAGCACGAGGTGTGCAGCGCCACTTTCACCGGCTCGCCGCTGTCCGTGAGGCGCACCTTGCAGACGAACAGCAGGAACTCCGCCAGTTCATAAGTGCGCGCTGCCAGGGCTTGCACTTGTTCAAGGGTGTCCGGCTCGTCCTTGAACAGGTCGGCATAGTGTTCGCGCAGCATCCCGGCGCAGGAACCCGACGGCACCACCACCGGGTAATCCCCGGCAAACAGCGCCAGTTGCGCCCGTGCCACTTGCCGCGCCTGCTCGGTGTAACCCGAGGTATAGGCCGGCTGCCCGCAGCAGCTTTGCCCTTGCGGGTACTCGACGCGAATGCCTTCGCGTTCAAGCAGGTGGATCGCGTCCATCCCGGCCTCGGGGTAGAACAGATCCACCACACAGGTGCCGAACAGGTAGACCCGCGCCGGTTTCTCGCTAGGGTACTGGCGTGGTTCGGCCAGGGGCGGGGCGACGCGTGTCGCGTTCGGCACGGCGTTGTAGAAAAGATCGCTCATCAGGCGTGTCTCCGGGTGGTCCCGGTTATCCGTCTGGCGCAGCCGCTGAAAGATAGAGGGTCAAGCTTTCAGCAGCCTTGCAGACCGGGTTGTGAATTGCTGACGCCGGGAGCGCTGCCCGGCGTCGTTCTTGCTTACCCTAAGCGCGGTGCGCTTAGTGCACCAGCATGCCCGTGAACCAGTACGCCTGGGCCAGGGTAATCAGGCCGACGATGGTGGCGAAGAACAGGCTGTGTTTGAGGGTGAAGCGGAACAGATCCGACTCTTTGCCCACCAGGCCGGTGGCGGCGCAGGCAACGGCGATGGACTGCGGCGAAATCATCTTGCCGGTCACGCCGCCGCTGGTGTTGGCGGCTACCAGCAAGGTGTCGCTGACGCCGATCTGATGCGCGGTGGTGGCCTGCAACGAGCTGAACAGCGCGTTGGAGGAGGTATCGGAACCGGTGAGGAACACGCCCAGCCAACCGAGGAACGGCGAGAAGAACGGGAACGCGGCGCCTGTACCGGCCAGCACCAAGGCCATGGTCGAAGACATGCCGGAGTAGTTGGTCACGAACGCGAAGGCCAGCACCATGCCGATGGACAGGATCGGCCAGCGCAGTTCGTAGAAGGTTTCTTTCAAAGTGGTAAGACCAGTTTTGAAATTGATCTTCAGCACCAGCATCGAAATCAACGCGGAGAAGAAAATCGCCGTGCCGGTCGCGGAAATCGGGTCGAGCTTGAACACCGCTGGGAGGGCGGTCGGCGCGGCCACGATGGGCGCAACCTTGACCACCATCTGGTCCAGGTGCGGGATGGCGAAGTTGAACACCCAGCTGTACATCGAACCGCCGGCGGCAAACATGGCCTTGAAGGGTTTCAGGGTCCAGATCGTAACGAGCACGGTGAGGATCAGGAACGGCGACCATGCCTTGAAGATTTCTCCCAGGCTGTAGGGCGATGCCACGGTGCTGCGCTTCTGGCCGAAACCACCGGCGCTGGCGGTGACGGCGACACTGGAGGTGGCGCCAGCGATCTGCGCGCCTGCGGTGCGCTTGGGCTGCCAGACTTTCAGGAATAGTGTCAGGGAGATCAGGCTGGCCAGGGCCGAAGTGATGTCCGGCAGTTCCGGGCCAATGAAGTTGGACGTGAAGTACTGGGTGATGGCGAAGCTCAAGCCAGCCACCAGGGCGGCAGGCCAGGTCTCTTTGACGCCGCGCAGGCCGTCCATCATGAACACCAGCCAGAACGGCACGAACAGCGACAGCAGCGGGAGCTGGCGGCCGGTCATGGCGCCGATCTTGAACGCGTCGATGCCCGTTACCTGGCCGGCGACGATGATCGGAATCCCCAGGGCGCCGAAGGCCACGGGGGCGGTGTTGGCGATCAGGCACAGGCCCGCCGCGTACAACGGGTTGAAGCCCAGGCCCACCAGCAATGCCGCGGTGATGGCCACCGGCGCACCGAAACCGGCCGCGCCTTCGAGGAACGCGCCGAAGCAGAAGCCGATCAACAGCACTTGCAGGCGTTGGTCATCGGTGATCGACAGCACGGAGCTGCGGATCACTTCAAACTGGCCGCTTTTGACCGTGAGTTTGTAGAGGAACACCGCCGCGACGATGATCCACGCGATGGGCCACAAGCCATAGGCAAAACCATAACCGGCGGCGGCGAACGCCATGTCGACCGGCATCTGGAACGCGAAGATCGCCACCAGGATCGACAGCGCCAAGGTGATGCTGCCGGCGACGTGTCCTTTGAGGCGGAACACGGCCAGGGCCAGGAAGAAGAAAACGATGGGAATCACGGCCGCGAGGGCGGACAGCCCGAGGCTGCCAAGCGGACTGTACAGCTGTTGCCAGGTTTGCATATGGGGTGGCCCCTAATTGTTGTTGGTCAGGCACTGATTAGCGGCATTGGATAATTGGTCATACCAATTTACAATGGCTAGGCGCTAGGTTAAAAGCCTTATGCTGGGCGTGTCAATTTGTCGCCCTAAAACTTTTGTCCAATGCCGGCCCGCACGGGCGTCTGCACGGGTAAATCAAAGGGTGTCTGCCAGGTGTCGGCGCCGCGCCAATAGGCCAGAATAGACACCCCGGCGAGTGGCCGGGATCGTGGAGAAGTGAGTTATGGGGTTTGATCAGATTCGTCAGCGCCGTTTGTCTGACGATATTGTCGAGCAGCTTGAGGAGATGATTCTGGAGGGCACGCTCAAGTCCGGCGAGCGATTGCCGGCCGAGCGCGCATTGGCCGAGCAATTTGGCGTGTCGCGCCCGTCGTTGCGTGAGGCAATCCAGAAGTTGTCGGCCAAGGGCTTGCTGGTCAGTCGCCAGGGTGGTGGCAATTATGTGGTTGATTCCCTGGGCTCGACGTTCAGTGACCCGTTACTGCATTTGTTGGAGAGCAACCCCGAAGCTCAGCGCGATCTTCTGGAATTTCGCCACACTTTGGAGGCTTCTTGCGCCTATTACGCAGCATTGCGTGCCACCCAAGTTGACCGCGAGCGCCTGACGGCCGCGTTTGAAGAGCTACAGAATTGCTACGCCCGGTGCGACGATGTCAGCCGTCTGGAGGAGGGGGCGGCGGATGCAAAATTCCATCTGGCGATTGCCGAGGCCAGCCATAACGCGGTGTTGCTGCACACCATCCGCGGGCTGTTCGACCTGCTCAAGCGCAACGTAGTGACCAACATCGGCGGCATGTACAAGCAGCGTACAGAAACCCGCGACATGCTGATTAGCCAGCACCGGGAGCTGTACCTGGCGATTATTGAAGGGCGAGCCGAAGACGCGCGCGAGGTGTCGAGCCGCCACATCCTGTATGTGCAGGAAGTGTTGGAAGAGGTGCGTCAGGAAGTACAGCGCATGGCTCGGGCCGAGCGGCGCAAGGGAATGGAGTGACGGCTACCGCGGGTTGCCCGCGATAGCCGGCTCAGGCCAGGAGAATCAGTCTTCCTTGCCTTTGTTGCGCACCGCGCGCTGCAATTCGCGATTGGAATCGCGTTCGCGCTCGGTATCACGCTTGTCGTATTCCTTCTTGCCTTTGCCCAGGGCTATTTCGCACTTGACCAGGTGCTTGCTCCAGTACCACGACAGGCACACGCAGGCGTAGCCTTTCTGCTGCACGGCGGCGGCCAGCTTCTCCAGCTCGCGCGCGTTGAGCAGCAGCTTGCGCGTGCGTACCGGGTCGGCAATGACATGGGTGCTGGCGGTGGTCAGCGGCGTGATGTGGCTGCCCAGCAGCCAGGCTTCGCCATCCTTGAGCAGCACATAGCTGTCGACCAGTTGGAGCTTGCTCGCCCGCAGACTTTTTACTTCCCAGCCGGCCAGGACCAGACCAGCCTCGAACCGTTGTTCGATGAAGTAATCGTGACGCGCCTTTTTATTCTGCGCGATGGTCCCTGTTGGGTGTTTCTTCTGTTTAGCCATAGGGGCGGCATTATAGGCAGTTGCGCGCGAGTCGGCTACGGTGAAGCTGCGTGCTTGAGCACCTTGTGTGAATCCCGGACAATGCGGCCACTTTTTTTGACGCTGGACGTGTTGGATGTCGACAGACAAGGTTTCTGTCCATGGCGGTTGGGCCAGCCGCTGGGTGTTTATCTTCGCGGCAACGGGCGCGGCGGTAGGCCTGGGCAGTATCTGGAAATTCCCCTACATGGTCGGGGTGTACGGAGGCGGTGCCTTTGTCTTGGCCTTTCTGGCCTGTATCGCGTTGATCGGGGTTCCGGTGATGTTGGCCGAAACCCTTATCGGGCGCAGTGCGCGGCAGAGTCCGGCCAATGCCTTGAAGGTCTTGGCCCTTGAGGCGGGGCACAGTGCCCGTTGGTCCTGGGGCGCATTTGCCGGGATGATAACGGCGCTGCTGATTCTGTCCTTCTATAGCGTGGTGGGCGGTTGGTCCCTGGATTACATCATCGATATGGGCCGCGGTGATTTTCAGGGCGCGACCCCAGAGCAGGTGGGGGCGCATTTCGCCGAGGTCATCGCCGATCCGTGGCGCCTGACGCTGTGGCACACGTTGTTTATGCTGCTCTCGGCCGTGGTCATCGCCAAGGGCGTGGTCGCGGGCCTGGAGCGCAGCCTGCGGATCATGATGCCGTTGCTGTTCGTGATGCTGGTGATTCTACTGGTGTACAGCTTGACCACCGGGCATTTCATGGACGGTGTGCATTTCATGTTCGACTTTCGCCCGGAAAAACTCCTCGATGGTTTGCTGCCCGCCATGGGCCATGCGTTCTTTTCCCTGAGCGTGGGCGTTGGCTCGATCATGATTTACGGCGCCTATATGCCGAAACAATCTTCAATCTCGGCGACCATCGTTGGTGTTGCCTTGCTGGACACCTTTGTGTCGCTGCTGGCCGGGTTGGCGCTGTTCCCGATCGTGTTCGCCGCGGGCTTGAACCCCAGCGAAGGGCCGGGGCTGATGTTTGTCAGCCTGCCGTTCGCCTTCGGCAATGTCCTGTTCGGCCAATTAATGGGGCTGGTGTTTTTCGTTCTCGTGGCGGTAGCGGCCTGGAGTTCGGCCATTTCCCTGCTCGAACCCATGGTGGCGTACCTGGTGGAGCGCAGCGGGGTTCGCCGTGGCTGGGTCACGTTCTGGCTGTCATTCAGTTGCTGGTTCGTCGGTTTGGGGACGGTGTTTTCTTTCAATATCTGGAAGCAGGCCAAGTTTTTCGTGAACGATGGCGCCGGCTTTCATCTCTACCAATGGGGTGCGGCAAATGGTCTGGACTTCTTTGGGGTGATCGATTTCTTTACATCGCGCATCATGTTGCCCCTTGGCGGACTCTGTTTCGTGATGTTTGCCGGGTGGGTGATGGGGCGCGAGGCCGTGCGTGATGAATTGTCGATGCGCAGCCCGGCCCTGTTTGCTCTGACCTTGTTTTTGATGCGCTATGTGGCGCCCATCGGCATCCTCGTAGTATTTGCCGCCCAGCTGTGGAAGTGACGCTGACATGACGACCCATATCCAACGTTCGGCCCTGTTGCCCTATCCGGCACAAGCCCTCTATGACCTGGTCAATGATGTGGCGCGTTACCCGGAGTTTTTACCCTGGTGCTCGTCTGCCCAGGTGCTTGAAGCCAGTGACGAGCATATGCGCGCCAGTGTCGGCGTGGCTAAGGGCGGGCTCAGCCAGCACTTCGTCACCAAGAACACCCTGGTGCCGGGGCATTCGATTGAAATGAACCTGGAAGAAGGGCCGTTCAACCAGCTCCACGGCATCTGGGTGTTCAAGCCGCTGGGGGAGAAAGCCTGCAAGATCAGCCTGGACCTGTCTTTTGATTACGCCGGACCCATCGTGCGTGCCACGCTGGGGCCTTTGTTCAATCAGGCGGCTAACACCCTGGTGGACGCGTTTTGCCAGCGCGCCAAGCAGATGCATGGTTGAGCCATTGATCGAGTACGAGGTGGTCTATGCCGAGCCCGAGCGTCAGGTTTTGCTCAAGGCTCGCGTTGCGCATGGCACGAGTGTGCGGGCAGCGTTGCGTGAGTCGGGTGTTGCGGCGCAGTTTCCGAAGTTGGATCTGGAGCATTGCCAAGTCGGGATCTTTGGCAAAGTGGTGGCAGACCCGCAGGCCCGCTTGATCGAGGAGGGCGATCGGATCGAAATTTATCGCCCGCTTCTGGCCGATCCTAAAGAGGTGCGACGCTTGAGGGCGGCCAAAGCTGCGCAGGCCAAGGCGATGGGGCTCTAGCTTTTTGGTGTGCAACAAAAAACCCGGCATGCCGGGTTTTTTGTTATCTGGCCGATTATTGCGGCGAGGTATCCAGTGGCTCTGGCGTCGGGACTGGAACAGTTTCTACACCGTCGACATCCTTCTGGATCTTGTCCAGCAGAGAACCCGGCTTGACCGGTTTTTCTGGTTTTGCCTTCTCGGCGTTCTGCGCCGGATCGGTCACGGTCGTGGCGCTGTCTTTGCCCAGGATCGCTTCGTCACGGCTCACGCCCGGCATGAAGTCACCGGAAAGGCTCACGAGTTGATCGTTGGCGTTGAAGATAACGCTGACGCGCTCCTGTTGGCGCTCACCGCCTCCGGGCTGCAGGCTATACAAGTAATCCCAGCGATCGGCATGGAATGTGTCTGTCAGCAGAGGGTTGCCCATAATAAACCGTACTTGCCGGCGGGTCATTCCCGGGCGTAACTGGTCTATCATGTCCTGCGTGACGACATTGCCCTGCTGGATGTCGATTTTGTAAACCCCGGGGAATGAACAACCGGCGAGTGCGAGCAGTCCCACAAAGGTGAAACTGGTTAGCAAGAGCTTGGTGTTTTGCATCGGTGGGCGACTTCCACTATCTTGGCTGGGACAACGTAAACGCCGATCATACCCGTATTAAGAGAAGCTGCGAAGCAGCATCGCGAGAAAGCTGACCATGGTTGAAAATAGCGAACTACGTAAAGCCGGCCTTAAAGTGACCCTGCCACGGGTCAAAATTCTACAAATGCTCGATTCCGCCGAGCAGCGTCACATGAGTGCCGAAGATGTTTACAAGGCGCTGATGGAAGCTGGAGAGGATGTCGGTCTGGCCACGGTTTACCGTGTACTGACCCAATTCGAAGCGGCAGGCCTGGTGGTCCGTCATAACTTCGATGGCGGCCACGCGGTATTTGAACTCGATGACGGCAAGCATCACGACCATATGGTCAACGTCGAGACCAGTGAAGTCATCGAATTCTTCGACGAAGAAATCGAGAGGCTGCAAAAAGCCATCGTCGATAAGTACGGTTTCGAGATGGTTGACCACAATCTGGTGCTGTACGTACGCAAGAAAAAGTAAGCATGTCGCGCGGTGTTGTCCGCGAAACGAGCGAAGGCGACCCAAGGGTCGCCTTCGTGCTTTGTGGCGTACTCAGTTTTTTGCAGTGACTACCATTTTCTTGGCGTGAGCCAGGGATTCCTTGGTCAGGTCGATGCCGCCGAGCATCCGCGCAACTTCTTCTACGCGTTCATTTTTGCTTAGTTTGGATACGGCGGTGTGGGTCGCATCGTCGCCGCGCACCTTGTGGACAAATAGGTGCTGATGGCCCTGGGAGGCCACTTGTGGCAGGTGCGTCACTGTCAGCACCTGGCCGCGTTCACCCAGGCGCCGCAGCAATTGCCCGACGATTTCCGCCGTGGGGCCGCCGATACCCACGTCGACTTCATCGAACACGAGTGTCGGCACACGGGAGGTTTGGGCGGTAATCACCTGAATGGCCAGGCTGATCCGTGACAACTCTCCACCCGAGGCCACTTTAGCCAGGGCCTTGAGAGGCTGCCCGGGGTTGGCGCTGACCAGTAGTTCGACTTGCTCCAAGCCATGGGGCAACAGCTCGGTGCCGGTATTGGGTCGCAGTTCAATGGTGAAGCGCCCACCGGGCATGCCCAGACGCTGGATTTCTGCTTCTACTGCGCACGCCAGGCCAGAGGCTGCACCTTGGCGTAGATCGCTCAGGTCGCGGGCTTTTTCTTGGTAGTGGCGGGCATACGACGTCAGTTCTTCGCGCAACCGTTCGATAGATTCATCGTTGGCGTTCAGGGTTTCGATTTCATCCAGAAATTTTTGCTGCATTTGCGCCACGTCTGCGGGCTGGATGCGGTGTTTGCGCGCCAGGGTGTAGATCGCGTCCAAGCGCTCCTCAAGGTACTGGAGGCGTGCCGGGTCGGCATCGAAATGATCGAGGAAACGATTGAGTTCGCCAACAGCCTCTTCCACCTGGATTTGTGCGCTGGTCAGCAGGCTGGTGGCCTCGCCCAGAGCGCCGCTGCTGTTGTTTACGCTGGAGAGACGGTTGAGGCTGGCGGTGAGTGCGTTGAGCACATTGCCGGAATCGCTTTCGCTGCATTGTTCCACGACCTGCCGGCAGATCCCCAGCACCGTCTCGGCGTTGGTCAGGTTTTTGTGTTCCTGCTCCAATTGCTCCAGTTCGTTCTCGCCAAGGCCCAGATTTTCCAGCTCTTCGAGTTGGTAGCTGAGCAGTTGATGGCGTGCACGCTGTTCGTCGCCGGAGTTGGAAAGGTGTTCCAGCTCTTGGCGGGTCTGGCGCCAGCGCTGGGCGGCAAGGTGTACCTGACGGGCCAGGTCGGTGGCGCTCGCGTATTCGTCGAGCAAGCGACGGTGGGTGTCGGTTTTCAGCAGGGATTGATGTTCATGCTGGCTATGAATGTCGATCAGCAGTTCGCCGAGGGCCTTGAGGTCGCCCAAAGGGCAGGGCGTGCCGTTGATGTAGCCGCGTGAGCGGCCTTCGGCGGTAATGACCCGGCGCAGGATGCAGGGGCCGTCGCAGTCCAGGTCGCGCTCGGCCAGCCAGGCGCTGGCTTCCGGGATGTCGCTCAGGTCGAAGGTTGCGAGGATGTCGGCTTTGTCCGCGCCTGGACGAACCACACCGCTATCGGCGCGGTCGCCCAGAGTCAGGCCCAGGGCATCGAGCATGATCGATTTCCCGGCACCGGTTTCGCCTGTGATTACGCTCATCCCACGATCGAGTTCTAGATCGAGATGTTCAACGATGGCGTAGTTATGGACAGACAGGTGGACCAGCATAGGGAGGCTCCCGGGTGTTTTGTCTGGTTATTTATACAGTGTTTTATTCGGGTGTGACAATCCCGGCGCTTAGCTCGTTTTTCTCGTTATCGACGCATCTTTAGTGCGAGTAGGAATTTGAATAGCCTGATATTTCGCAGGGAAATGGGTTTTGCCGGCCCGCGGCCCTTGAACCTGGAAAATGCGGCCCCATATACCGGGACAGAAGTGCGAGTCGAGCTCGCAGACGAAATTGAGAGGAGAAATCTATGGCTGACGAACAGACGCTGGATACGCAAAATCCAGATGCCAATCAGGCTTCCCAGGATTCCAACGAGGATCTCGGGGCTCGTGTGCAAGCGCTCGAGGAGCAACTGGCCGGTGCGCAGGATCAAACCAAGCGCACCGCCGCCGAGCTGCAGAATGTTCTGCGTCGCGCCGATCTGGATGTAGAAAAGGCCCACAAGTTTGCGCTGGAGAAGTTTGCGCGCGACCTGTTGCCGATCATCGACAGCCTGGAGCGTGGCCTGCAGTTGTCTAATCCGGACGACGAGAGTATCCGTCCGATGCGCGAAGGCATTGAGCTGACCCTGAAAATGTTCGAGGACACCCTCAAGCGTTATCAGTTGGAAGCCATCGACCCGCAGTGCGGCGAGCCGTTCAATGCCGATTGCCACCAGGCGATGTCGATTCAAGAGAATGCCGACCTTGAGCCTAACAGCGTGGTCGCCGCATTCCAGAAGGGTTACCAGCTCAACGGCCGCTTGTTGCGTCCGGCAATGGTCGTGGTCAGCAAGGCGCCTGCCGCTGTTGCACCCTCGATTGACGAGCAGGCTTGAAATTAGCCGTAAGGCCCCCATTTATAAGTCAAGCGTTTAAGTGCTACCGCAGATAGCCACCACTGCTGCGGCAACCAAATCCAAAGTTTCGGGAGAGTGAACATGGGCAAAATTATCGGTATCGACCTGGGGACCACCAACTCCTGCGTCTCCGTGCTGGAAAACGGCAAGGCTAAAGTTATTGAGAACGCCGAAGGCGCGCGCACCACGCCGTCGATCGTTGCCTACGCCAACGACGGTGAAATCCTGGTCGGCCAATCGGCCAAGCGTCAGGCCGTGACCAATCCGCACAACACCCTCTATGCGGTGAAGCGTCTGATCGGTCGTCGTTTCGACGAAGAAGTTGTACAGAAAGATATTCAGATGGTCCCTTACAAGATCGTCAAGGCTGACAATGCCGACGCCTGGGTTGAAGTGAACGGCCAGAAAATGGCACCGCCACAAATCTCGGCTGAAATCTTGAAAAAGATGAAGAAAACCGCTGAAGACTATCTTGGCGAAGCGGTGACCGAAGCGGTTATCACCGTTCCGGCGTACTTCAACGACAGCCAGCGTCAGGCCACTAAAGACGCCGGCCGCATCGCGGGCCTGGACGTTAAACGGATCATCAACGAGCCTACCGCGGCCGCTCTGGCCTACGGTATGGATAAGGCAAAAGGCGATCACACCGTGATCGTTTATGACCTGGGCGGCGGTACTTTCGACGTTTCCGTGATCGAAATCGCCGAAGTCGATGGCGAGCACCAATTCGAAGTACTGGCTACCAACGGCGACACGTTCCTGGGTGGTGAAGACTTTGACATTCGTCTGATCGACTACCTCGTCGACGAATTCAAGAAAGAAAGCGGCATGAACCTTAAAGGTGACCCGCTGGCGATGCAGCGCCTGAAAGAGGCTGCGGAAAAAGCCAAGATCGAGCTGTCTTCGAGCCAGTCGACCGACGTCAACCTGCCGTACATCACGGCAGACGCCACCGGTCCTAAGCACTTGAACGTGAAGATTTCTCGCGCCAAGTTGGAAGCCTTGGTCGAAGACCTGGTGCAGCGCACTATCGAGCCTTGCCGCATTGCCCTGAAAGACGCCGGTATCGACGTTGGTGCGATCAACGACGTGATCCTGGTCGGCGGCCAGACCCGTATGCCGTTGGTACAGAAACTGGTAACCGACTTCTTCGGCAAAGAAGCACGCAAGGACGTGAACCCGGACGAAGCCGTTGCCATGGGCGCTGCAATCCAGGGTGCGGTACTGGCCGGTGACGTGAAAGACGTGCTGCTGCTCGACGTCAGCCCGCTGACCCTGGGTATCGAAACCATGGGTGGCGTGATGACCGCGCTGATTGAGAAAAACACCACGATTCCTACCAAGAAATCGCAAGTGTTCTCGACGGCCGACGACAACCAGGGCGCAGTGACCATTCACGTGCTGCAAGGCGAGCGTAAGCAAGCGGCGCAGAACAAGTCGCTGGGCAAGTTCGACCTGGCCGAGATTCCGCCAGCACCCCGTGGCGTGCCGCAAATCGAAGTGACCTTCGACATCGACGCCAACGGCATCCTGCACGTAGGTGCCAAGGACAAGGCGACCGGCAAGACTCAGTCGATCGTCATCAAGGCCAACTCGGGTCTGTCCGAGGACGAGATTCAGCAAATGGTTCGTGATGCTGAAATCAACGCCGAAGAAGACCGTAAGTTTGAAGAGCTGGCCAGTGCCCGCAACCAGGGCGATGCGTTGGTTCACTCCACGCGCAAAATGATCGCTGATGCTGGCGACAAGGTGACTGACGAAGAGAAGACAGCCATCGAAGCGGCAGTGGTTGCCCTGGAAGCCGCCGTCAAAGGCGACGACAAGGCTGCCATCGAAGCCAAGGTTGAAGAACTGTCGAAGGTCTCTGCGCCAGTGGCCCAGAAGATGTACGCCGAACAAGCCAAGCCAGCTGATGGCGCGGCACCGCAAGGCGAGCCGGCGGCTGAAAAAGCTGACGACGTTGTCGACGCTGAGTTTGAAGAAGTAAAAGACCACAAGTAATTAGTTGTTGGTCGGCCGGTTAACTGCATTCAAGCGGTGGCTGGTAGGATGGCGCCGCGCGGGAGCTTGCTCCCGCGTTGGCGTGTCTGGAGCAAGTGAATTTTCACGGTATGCGACTTCGTTCGGATGCTGGCGGTGCGATCGGGAATGCTCCTGCTTTCCGGGCGGCAGTCATCGCGTTTTTGGCCGGGTTCCTGGCTGAAAAATCAAAAGACCAGGATCGTTGAATTGACGTGAGTTGGGTCCGGGCCTGTATTGGGGCTCAACGAGTTTGGCGAAGCTCAGGAGGGGTTTGCCGAACGTCCTTAAGAGTGCAAAGACTTATGGCAAAACGTGACTATTACGAAGTATTGGGTGTGGAGCGCGGCTCCAGCGAAGCGGAGCTGAAAAAGGCTTACCGCCGTCTGGCGATGAAGCACCACCCGGACCGTAATCCGGATAGCAAAGAATCCGAAGATCTGTTCAAAGAGGCCAACGAGGCCTATGAATGCCTGTGTGATCCCAACAAGCGCGCCGCGTATGACCAGTACGGCCATGCGGGCGTCGATCCGAGCATGGGCGGCGGCGGTGCTGGTTTTGGCGGCCAGAATTTCTCCGACATCTTCGGTGATGTGTTCAGCGATTTCTTTGGTGGCGCTCGCGGCGGTTCCCGTGGCGGCGCCCAGCGCGGCAGTGACCTGCGCTACACCCTGGAGCTGAACCTGGAAGAGGCGGTGCGCGGTACCACCGTCAACATCCGTGTGCCCACGCTGGTTAACTGCAAGCCATGCGACGGCTCGGGTGCGAAGAAAGGTTCTTCGCCAATCACCTGCCCGACCTGCGGCGGCATCGGCCAGGTTCGCATGCAGCAGGGTTTCTTCTCGGTGCAGCAGACCTGCCCGCGTTGCCATGGCCAGGGCAAGATCATTTCTGATCCGTGCGACTCCTGCCACGGCGAAGGCCGCGTCGAAGAGTACAAGACGTTGTCGGTCAAGGTGCCCGCGGGTGTCGATACCGGCGACCGCATCCGCCTCTCCGGCGAAGGCGAGGCGGGCGCCCAGGGCGGGCCGACGGGTGACCTGTATGTGGTCATCAATGTCTGCGAACACGCAATTTTCCAGCGCGACGGCAAGCACCTGTTCTGTGAAGTGCCGATCAGTTTTGTCGATGCGGCCCTGGGTGGCGAGTTGGAGATCCCGACTCTGGACGGCCGAGTGAAGCTGAAAATCCCGGAAGGTACGCAAACCGGCAAGCAGTTCCGTGTGCGCGGCAAAGGCGTGGCGCCGGTGCGTGGTGGTGGCGCGGGTGACTTGATGTGCCGTGTTGCGGTCGAGACGCCGGTCAACCTGAGCCGTCGTCAGCGCGAATTGCTCGAAGAGCTGCGCGGTTCCCTTGCGGACGACAACACCCACTCGCCCAAAACCACAGGCTGGTTCGAAGGCGTGAAGCGCTTCTTCGGTGATCTGTAAGGAGCGGCGCATGCGACGTATAGCTGTAATGGGCGCTGCCGGGCGCATGGGCAAGAACCTGATCGAAGCGGTGCAGCAGCGCGCGCCACAGTGCGGCTTGACGGCCGCCATCGTGCGCCCGGGCGGTTCGCTGGTCGGCGCCGATGCTGGTGAGCTGGTTTCCCTTGGCCGCATCGGCGTACCGCTGTGCGGCAACTTGGAAAGCGTGGTAGACGAATTCGACGTCCTGATCGACTTCACGCTGCCCTCGGTGATGCTGAAAAACCTGGAAGTCTGCCGTCAGGCAGGTAAAGCCATGGTGATCGGCACCACAGGCTTGGACGCAGCGCAGAAGCAAGTACTGGCCGAGGCGGGCAAGGACATTGCGATTGTGTTCGCCGCCAACTTCAGTGTTGGCGTCAACCTGTCGTTGAAGTTGCTCGACATGGCGGCGCGAGTCATGGGTGACGATGCGGATATCGAGATCATCGAAGCCCATCACCGGCACAAGATCGACGCGCCTTCAGGCACCGCGTTACGCATGGGCGAAGTGATCGCCGATGCGCTGGGGCGTGACCTTGCCAAGGTGGCGGTGTACGGCCGCGAAGGCCACACCGGCGAGCGCGAGCGCGAAACCATCGGTTTCGCCACGGTGCGTGGAGGTGATGTGGTGGGGGATCACACGGTGCTGTTCGCCACTGAGGGCGAGCGTCTGGAAATCACCCACAAGGCGTCGAGCCGTATGACCTTCGCCAAGGGCGCCGTACGTGCGGCGTTGTGGCTGCAAGGGCGCGAGGCTGGCCTATATGACATGCAGGATGTGCTCGAACTTCGTTGAGATGTAGCTAAAACGGGGCTCTACCTTTAGGCTTGGGCCCCGTTTTCAACCGCTAAGCGATGTTCTGTCGCATTCCTCTGCCTTTAAGGCTCTTTAGCGGTGGACCAAAAAGGCCTTTTTCTGTAAGCTACAGCTTTAGTGTGTCCACTAAAAGCGCGCAGAATAATTCAGTGAAAAAGCGGGGTGACGTGTCCATACGTCACTCCGCTTTTTTGCAACCTGCGATCGCCCTTTCAGGCTTTATTTACGGGAGGTCTTCTTGACTAAGCCAGCCATACTCGCCCTTGCTGATGGCAGCATTTTTCGCGGCGAAGCCATTGGAGCCGACGGTCAAACCGTTGGTGAGGTGGTGTTCAACACCGCAATGACCGGCTATCAGGAAATCCTTACCGATCCTTCCTATGCCCAACAGATCGTTACCCTGACCTACCCGCACATCGGCAACACGGGCACCACGCCTGAAGATGCCGAGTCGGATCGCGTCTGGTCGGCCGGCCTGGTGATCCGCGATTTGCCGCTGGTTGCGAGCAACTGGCGTAGCACGATGCCCCTGTCCGATTACCTGAAAGCCAACAACGTGGTGGCAATCGCCGGTATCGACACCCGCCGCCTGACCCGCATCCTGCGTGAGAAAGGCGCACAGAACGGCTGCATCATGGCCGGCGACAATATCAGTGAAGAAGCCGCCATCGCTGCGGCCCGGGGTTTCCCTGGTCTCAAGGGCATGGACCTGGCGAAAGTCGTCAGCACCACCAAGCAGTACGAGTGGCGCTCCACGGTCTGGGACCTGAAAACCGACAGCCACGCCACCATCGAGGCCTCCGAGTTGCCTTACCACGTTGTGGCCTACGACTACGGCGTCAAGGTGAACATCCTGCGCATGCTGGTCGAGCGCGGTTGCCGCGTGACCGTGGTACCGGCCCAAACCCCTGCGGCCGATGTGCTGGCGCTTAACCCGGATGGCGTGTTCCTGTCCAACGGCCCGGGTGATCCTGAGCCTTGCGACTACGCGATCACTGCGATCAAGGCTGTGCTGGAAACCGATATCCCGGTCTTCGGCATCTGCCTCGGCCACCAACTGCTGGCCCTGGCGTCTGGCGCCAAGACTCTGAAAATGGGCCATGGTCATCACGGTGCCAACCACCCGGTCCAGGACCTGGACACGGGCGTGGTGATGATTACCAGCCAGAACCACGGCTTCGCGGTGGATGAAACCACGCTGCCGGCCAATGTCCGGGCGATCCACAAGTCGTTGTTCGACGGCACCCTTCAAGGCATCGAGCGCACTGACAAGAGCGCGTTCAGCTTCCAGGGGCACCCTGAAGCCAGCCCGGGTCCGAATGATGTGGCGCCGTTGTTCGACCGCTTCATCAACGAAATGGCCAAGCGCCGCTAACGGCTGGCCTTGATGTAGCGAAGCGCCTGCGGGCGGCCCCGGTGCAACCGGCGGCCCCGGCAGGTTCTTCAAAGACTGTTTAAGGCGGTTCCTCCTTCGGGAATGCCGTCGGACCTGCGGATTGAGTGACAACCCATGCCAAAACGTACAGACATAAAAAGCATCCTGATTCTCGGTGCTGGCCCGATCGTTATCGGCCAGGCCTGTGAATTCGACTACTCCGGCGCCCAGGCCTGCAAGGCCCTGCGCGAAGAGGGTTACCGCGTCATCCTGGTGAACTCCAACCCGGCCACCATCATGACCGACCCGGACATGGCCGATGCCACCTACATCGAGCCGATCAAGTGGCAAACCGTCGCCAAGATCATCGAAAAGGAACGCCCGGACGCACTGCTGCCGACCATGGGCGGTCAGACTGCGTTGAACTGTGCCCTGGATCTGGAGCGCGAAGGCGTCCTGGAGAAGTTCGGTGTGGAAATGATCGGCGCCAATGCCGACACCATCGACAAGGCTGAAGACCGTTCGCGCTTTGACAAGGCCATGAAATCCATCGGCCTGGCCTGCCCGCGCTCCGGCATCGCCCACACCATGGAAGAGGCCAACGCGGTGCTGGAGAAGCTTGGCTTCCCGTGCATCATCCGTCCGTCCTTCACCATGGGCGGCACCGGCGGTGGCATCGCGTACAACCGCGAAGAGTTCGAAGAAATCTGCACCCGTGGCCTGGACCTGTCGCCCACCAAGGAACTGCTGATCGACGAATCGCTGATCGGTTGGAAAGAGTACGAAATGGAAGTTGTCCGCGATAAAAAGGACAACTGCATCATCGTCTGCTCAATCGAAAACTTCGATCCGATGGGCGTGCACACCGGTGACTCGATCACCGTGGCACCGGCCCAGACCCTGACGGACAAGGAATACCAGATCCTGCGTAACGCCTCCCTGGCGGTACTGCGCGAGATCGGCGTGGAAACCGGCGGCTCCAACGTCCAGTTCGGCATTTGCCCGACCACTGGCCGCATGGTCGTGATCGAGATGAACCCGCGGGTATCCCGTTCTTCGGCCCTGGCCTCCAAGGCCACTGGTTTCCCGATTGCCCGGGTCGCCGCCAAGCTGGCCATCGGCTACACCCTCGATGAGTTGCAGAACGAAATCACCGGCGGCAAGACCCCGGCGTCCTTCGAGCCGTCCATCGACTACGTTGTTACCAAGTTGCCGCGCTTTGCCTTCGAGAAATTCCCTAAGGCTGACGCTCGCCTGACCACGCAAATGAAGTCGGTGGGCGAAGTCATGGCCATCGGCCGGACCTTCCAGGAATCCCTGCAGAAAGCCCTACGCGGCCTTGAAGTTGGCGTCTGTGGCCTCGATCCGAAGCTCGACCTGAGCAATCCGGAAAGCATGGCGGTGCTCAAGCGCGAACTGACCGTGCCGGGTGCCGAGCGTATCTGGTACGTGGCGGATGCCTTCCGTGCGGGTATGAGCGTCGAAGACATCTTCGCCATGAACATGATCGACCCTTGGTTCCTGGTGCAGATCGAAGATCTGATTAAGGACGAAGAGCGCGTCAAGACCCTGGGCCTGGCCAGCATCGACCGTGACACCATGTACCGCCTCAAGCGCAAGGGTTTCTCCGACATGCGCCTGGCCAAGCTGCTGGGTGTGACCGAGAAGAGCCTGCGCCGCCACCGCCACAAACTCGAGGTCTACCCGGTCTACAAGCGCGTTGACACCTGCGCGGCCGAGTTCGCCACTGACACCGCTTACATGTACTCCACCTACGAGGAGGAGTGCGAAGCCAACCCATCGACCCGTGACAAGATCATGATCCTCGGTGGCGGGCCGAACCGTATCGGCCAGGGTATCGAGTTCGACTACTGCTGTGTGCACGCGGCTCTGGCCCTGCGCCAGGACGGGTACGAGACCATCATGGTCAACTGCAACCCGGAAACCGTTTCCACTGACTACGACACGTCCGATCGCCTGTACTTTGAATCGGTCACCCTGGAAGACGTGCTGGAAATCGTCCGGGTCGAGAAGCCCAAGGGTGTGATCGTGCAATATGGTGGCCAGACGCCATTGAAATTGGCCCGTGCCCTGGAAGAAGCCGGCGTGCCGATTATCGGTACCAGCCCGGATGCCATCGACCGTGCCGAAGACCGCGAGCGTTTCCAGCAAATGGTTGAACGCCTGAACCTACGCCAGCCGCCGAATGCCACCGTGCGCAGCGAAGACGAAGCCATCCGTGCAGCCAGCAAGATCGGCTACCCGCTGGTGGTGCGTCCGTCCTACGTATTGGGCGGTCGGGCGATGGAAATCGTCTACGAAGAAGAAGAACTCAAGCGTTACCTGCGCGAAGCGGTACAAGTGTCCAACGACAGCCCGGTGCTGCTGGATCACTTCCTCAATTGCGCCATCGAAATGGACGTAGACGCTGTCTGCGACGGCACCGACGTGGTGATCGGCGCGATCATGCAGCACATCGAACAGGCGGGCGTTCACTCCGGTGACTCCGCCTGCTCGCTGCCTCCGTACTCGCTGCCCGCCCACATCCAGGACGAAATGCGCGAGCAGGTCAAGAAAATGGCCCTGGAACTAGGCGTTGTCGGCCTGATGAACGTGCAATTGGCGCTGCAGGGCGAAGACATCTACGTCATCGAAGTCAACCCGCGCGCCTCGCGTACCGTGCCGTTTGTGTCCAAGTGCATCGGTGTTTCCCTGGCCATGATCGCCGCTCGTGTGATGGCAGGTAAAACCCTGAAGGAAATCGGCTTCACCAAGGAAATCATTCCGAACTTCTACAGTGTGAAAGAGGCGGTGTTCCCATTCGCCAAATTCCCTGGAGTCGATCCGATCCTCGGCCCGGAGATGAAGTCCACCGGTGAAGTGATGGGCGTTGGCGATACCTTCGGCGAAGCCTTCGCCAAGGCCCAGATGGGCGCCAGTGAAGTGTTGCCCACTGGTGGTACTGCCTTCATCAGTGTGCGTGACGACGACAAGCCGCTGGTGGCGGGTGTGGCCCGTGACCTTATCAGCCTGGGCTTCGATGTAGTCGCTACCGCCGGTACTGCCAAGTTGATCGAGGCGGCCGGCCTGAAAGTGCGCCGCGTGAACAAGGTGACCGAAGGTCGTCCGCACGTGGTCGACATGATTAAGAACGACGAAGTGACCCTGATTATCAACACCACAGAAGGGCGTCAGTCGATTGCTGACTCCTATTCCATTCGTCGCAACGCTCTGCAGCACAAGATCTACTGCACCACCACCATTGCTGCTGGCGAAGCCATCTGCGAAGCGCTCAAGTTCGGTCCGGAAAAGACCGTGCGTCGCTTGCAGGATCTACACGCAGGATTGAAGGCATGAGCATAACCAAGTACCCCATGACTGTTCAGGGCGCTCGCGCCCTGGAAGAAGAGCACGCTCACCTGACCAAGGTCGTCCGTCCCAAGCTCAGCCAGGACATCGGTACGGCCCGCGAGTTGGGTGACCTGAAGGAAAACGCTGAGTACCACGCTGCCCGCGAGCAGCAGGGGATGGTCGAGGCGCGGATTCGTGACATCGAAGGTCGTATGCAGAATGCGGTCATCATCGACGTTACGACCATTCCTCACACCGGCAAGGTGATTTTCGGTACAACTGTCGAAATCGCCAACGTCGAGACTGACGAGCGCGTCACCTACCAGATCGTTGGTGAAGATGAAGCGGACTTCAAGCTCGGCAAGATCTCTGTCGGATCGCCTCTGGCTCGGGCGTTGATCGCCAAGGAAGAGGGCGATGTAGTCGCTGTCAAAACACCCAGCGGTGTGATCGAGTACGAGATTGTCGAAGTTCGTCACATCTGAAGGCGGGCGCCTGCTCCAGGCCGGCGCCATGCTTTGGCAATTGACCCAGATGCTATGGGTCGGTGGCCTCTGGCTGCTCTATCTTGGCGTGCTGCCGGTGCTGGATCGAGTCGGCCTGGCACCGCTGCTGATAGATGAAATCTCACGTTCCCTGAGCACGCTGCTGGTTGGTTTTTCAGCGGCGTGCGTGTGTTTCCAGATTTTGGTGCTGACGCAAGTGCTGGGGCTGCCGGGCTTGTGGCGGGATGTTCGCGGGCAAATGCTGCTGGTCGCTGTTTATGCGAGCGTGATGTACTTCATTGTGCAGTTGATGCTGCCGGATGCATTGCGCTGGCAGTTATTGAACTATCTTGTGCTTGGCATCAGCGGGCTGGTACTGGTGATGCAACCCGTGCCTGGGTGGAGTGGCAGGGTGCGCGAAGCACACCCTTGACTCTTTTTTACTTGAAGCGATGCACGTTCGACAGCTGCTTGTTGGCGCTGAAGTTCTTGCGATAAATCAACGCCATCTTGCCGATGACCTGGACCAGGTCAGCCTTGCCGGCCTTGCAGAGTTCTGCAATGGCAGCCAGGCGCGCTTCGCGATCCAGGATGTTGAGTTTGATCTTGATTAACTCGTGATCGCCTAGGGCGCGTTCGAGTTCGGCTAACACACCTTCAGTCAAACCGTTGTCAGCCACAGTCAAAACTGGTTTCAGATGGTGGCCAATGGATTTGTACTGTTTCTTCTGCTCTTGAGTGAGCGGCATAATCTGACCCCTGCGTCTGATCTTGTAAAAAGCGGCGGCCAGTTTACCCGAGCGAGTCCGGGACCGCCCAGTTAATCACGACCCGATTTATTTTTAGAGGTGGCCCGTGGCCCGTTCCAAGACTAGCCATAACTGGCTGAAAGAGCATTTCAACGATCCCTACGTCAAAATGGCGCAAAAAGATGGATACCGTTCCCGCGCAAGCTACAAATTGCTGGAGATCCAGGAGCGAGACCGCTTGATCCGCCCAGGCATGACCGTTATTGATCTGGGGGCGGCGCCCGGCGGTTGGTCCCAGGTGACCAGTCGTCTGATTGGCGGTCAGGGCCGCTTGATCGCCTCCGACATCCTGGAAATGGACAGTATTCCCGATGTGACCTTCATTCAGGGCGACTTCACCGAAGATGCGGTGCTGGCGCAAATCCTGGAAGCGGTCGGAAATACGCAGGTAGACCTTGTGATTTCCGATATGGCCCCCAATATGAGTGGATTGGCTGCTGTAGATATGCCGCGTGCGATGTTCCTCTGCGAATTGGCATTGGACTTGGCGGGGCGGGTACTGCGTCCAGGTGGTGATTTTTTAATCAAGGTTTTCCAAGGTGAAGGCTTCGATCAATACCACAAGGACATCCGCAAACTGTTCGACAAGGTTCAGATGCGCAAGCCGATCTCATCGCGTGACCGTTCCCGCGAGCAGTATTTGCTGGGGCGCGGTTTTCGTGGGATAGAAGGCGCTGCCAGCGATGAGCGTCTTTGAGTGAGCCGATAGGTTTTTTTGTGTCGCTTTCGTCACGAAGCTTTACGAATATCTTGTAGTCAAAGTTTCACAAAGGGTTACAGACAGCGCCTGCCAGAGCTGTAGGTAATGTAGTAAGTTAGGCCGGTGAATATCATGCGAAGCGCGCGCCAGTAGCGGAGCTTGCTTCAGAGGGTAGTTAATTGAACGATATGGCAAAGAATCTGATCCTGTGGTTGATCATCGCAGCTGTCCTCGTGACGGTGATGAACAACTTCTCCAGTCCTAACGAGCCGCAAACCCTCAACTATTCCGACTTCATCCAGCAGGTCAAGGATGGCAAGGTCGAGCGCGTAGCGGTTGATGGCTACGTGATTACCGGCAAGCGCACCGATGGCGACAGCTTCAAGACCATCCGTCCGGCGATCCAAGACAATGGCCTGATTGGCGATCTGGTGGACAACCATGTAGTTGTCGAGGGCAAGCAGCCCGAACAGCAAAGTATCTGGACTCAACTTCTGGTCGCTAGCTTCCCGATCCTGGTGATAATCGCGGTCTTCATGTTTTTTATGCGGCAGATGCAGGGCGGGGCCGGTGGCAAGGGCGGGCCGATGAGTTTCGGCAAGAGTAAGGCGCGCCTACTCTCTGAAGATCAGGTGAAAACCACCCTGGCCGACGTCGCAGGTTGCGACGAGGCCAAGGAAGAAGTCGGCGAACTGGTCGAGTTCCTTCGCGATCCAGGCAAGTTCCAGCGTTTGGGTGGCCGTATTCCTCGTGGCGTATTGATGGTCGGTCCGCCAGGTACCGGTAAAACCCTGCTGGCCAAGGCTATCGCTGGTGAAGCCAAGGTTCCATTCTTCACCATTTCCGGTTCCGATTTCGTCGAGATGTTCGTCGGTGTGGGCGCCAGCCGTGTTCGCGACATGTTTGAGCAGGCGAAAAAGCACGCACCGTGCATCATCTTCATCGACGAGATCGATGCCGTTGGTCGCCATCGTGGTGCGGGCATGGGCGGTGGTCATGATGAGCGTGAGCAGACGCTCAACCAGTTGCTGGTGGAAATGGATGGTTTCGAGATGAATGACGGCATCATCGTCATCGCCGCAACCAACCGCCCCGACGTGCTCGACCCGGCGCTGTTGCGTCCAGGCCGTTTCGACCGTCAGGTCGTGGTGGGCTTGCCCGATATTCGGGGGCGTGAGCAGATCCTCAAGGTTCACATGCGCAAGGTGCCGATGGGCGACGACGTTGCTCCTGCGGTAATTGCCCGCGGTACTCCTGGTTTTTCGGGTGCTGACCTGGCAAACCTGGTCAACGAAGCCTCGCTGTTCGCTGCTCGTACAGGCAAGCGTGTAGTTGAGATGAAAGAATTCGAGCTGGCCAAGGACAAGATCATGATGGGCGCAGAGCGCAAATCCATGGTCATGTCGGAGAAAGAGAAGCAGAACACCGCTTATCACGAGGCTGGTCACGCCATTGTCGGGCGCGTCGTGCCGGAGCACGATCCTGTCTACAAAGTTTCGATCATTCCTCGCGGCAGAGCCCTGGGCGTGACGATGTTCCTGCCGGAAGAGGATCGCTACAGCCTCTCCAAGCGTGCGCTCATCAGCCAGATCTGCTCGCTTTACGGTGGGCGTATTGCCGAAGAGATGACCTTGGGCTTTGACGGTGTGACGACAGGTGCGTCCAACGACATCATGCGTGCCAGCCAGATAGCGCGGAATATGGTTACCAAATGGGGTTTGTCCGAGAAGCTTGGCCCCTTGATGTACGCAGAAGAAGAGGGTGAAGTGTTCCTCGGTCGTGGCGGCGGTGGTCAGCATGCTAGCTTCTCCGGTGAAACCGCTAAGCTGATCGATTCCGAGGTGCGCAGCATCATCGATCAGTGCTATGGCACGGCTAAACAAATCCTCACGGATAACCGCGACAAGCTGGATGCGATGGCTGATGCCTTGATGAAGTACGAAACCATTGATGCCGAACAGATTGACGACATCATGGCGGGGCGCCCGCCACGCGAGCCTCGTGATTGGTCGGGTGGCGCCGGTACTTCGGGTACTCCGCCGGTTGTGCAGGATGAGCGTCCGGAAACACCTATTGGCGGCCCTGCTGCTGACGTTTAAGGCTTGAAATGACTTTTGTTCCCTCCTCCACCCGATTGCCTTGCGGCAATCGGGTTCTTGATTTGGCCCATACGCATGTTATGGGTATCCTTAATGTCACTCCTGACTCCTTTTCCGATGGTGGCAGATTCAGCCAGTTGGATGCAGCCTTGCGTCATGCGCGAGCGATGGTCGACGCTGGCGCCACGCTGATTGATGTAGGCGGAGAATCGACCCGTCCTGGTGCGCGGATGGTATCGCCTCTTGAGGAGTTGGAGCGCGTCGCGCCTATTGTCGAACTCATTCATCGTGAGCTAGATGTCATTATCTCGGTGGATACCTCCACGCCTGCGGTGATGCGTGAGGTTGCCCGTTTGGGGGCTGGGCTGATAAACGATGTTCGATCCCTGCGACGGGAGGGTGCTTTGGATGCAGCTGCGGCAACAGGGCTGCCAGTGTGTTTGATGCATATGCTTGGTGAGCCGGGTGACATGCAGGACAACCCGCAGTACCGCGATATTGTTGGTGACGTCGGAGAGTTCCTGGTTGAGCGCGTTGCCCAATGCGCCGCTGTGGGAATCACGCCTGATCGCATCATTCTCGATCCGGGATTCGGGTTCGCTAAAAACCTGCAGCACAATCTAAGTCTTTTTAAACATATGGACGCCTTGCATGCTCTTGGTCGGCCGCTGTTGGTCGGTGTTTCGCGCAAGAGCATGATAGGCCTGGCGTTGAATCGCCCCGTAGGAGAGCGCCTTCACGGCAGTCTCGCGCTCGCTGCATTGGCAATTGTGAAAGGTGCACGGATTTTGCGAGTTCATGATGTCGCCGAAACGGTCGATGTGGTGCGGATGCTCGCTGCGGTGGAATCGGCCGAATAGGAATGATGGAGCACTTATGACTAAAAAATATTTTGGGACCGACGGCATTCGTGGTCGTGTCGGCGTTTACCCGATCACACCGGATTTTATGCTCAAGCTCGGATGGGCCGCAGGTATGGCCTTCCGCAGCATGGGCGCTTGCAAAGTGCTTGTTGGTAAAGACACGCGAATCTCTGGCTACATGTTCGAGTCGGCTCTAGAGGCTGGCCTGACATCTGCCGGCGCCGATGTCATGTTGCTTGGCCCTATGCCTACGCCAGCCATTGCTTACCTCACGCGCACGTTTCAGGCTCAGGCCGGTATTGTCATCAGTGCGTCACACAATCCCCATGATGACAACGGCATCAAGTTCTTCTCCGGGCAGGGGACCAAGCTGCCGGACGAAATCGAACTGATGATCGAAGAGTTGCTTGAGACGCCGATGACGGTGGTCGAGTCCAGCAAGATAGGCAAGGTTTCGCGGATCAACGATGCGTCGGGCCGCTACATCGAATTCTGTAAAAGCAGTGTGCCTACCAGTACGAGTTTCTCCGGGCTCAAGGTTGTACTTGATTGCGCCCATGGTGCGACCTACAAGGTTGCACCCAGTGTGTTCCGCGAGCTCGGCGCCGAGGTTACTGTGCTGTCCGCACAGCCCAATGGGCTGAATATCAATGACAATTGTGGCTCCACTCACATGGCCTCATTGCAGGCGGCAGTGTTGGCTGAGCATGCTGATCTTGGGATAGCTTTTGATGGTGACGGCGACCGGGTGCTCATGGTCGATCACACCGGAGCGATAGTTGATGGCGACGAACTTTTGTTCATCATCGCGCGCGATTTGCATGAGCGTAAGCAGCTGCAGGGCGGTGTGGTCGGTACGCTGATGAGCAATCTGGGGCTGGAGTTGGCCCTGGCTGATCTGGGCATTCCATTTGTTCGCGCCAATGTAGGTGATCGCTACGTCATTGCGGATCTGCTGGAGCGCAACTGGCAGGTTGGTGGTGAAAACTCCGGACATATCGTCTGCTTCCAGCACACTACGACGGGCGATGCGATCATTGCCGCGTTGCAGGTCTTGATGGCCTTGAAGCGGCGTAATGAAAGCCTTGCCCAGTCTCGTCAGGCGCTGCGCAAGTGCCCCCAGGTCTTGCTGAACGTGCGCTTCTCGGGTGGGGTAAACCCGGTCGAGCATGATGCCGTCAAAGAGGCGTGTGCCCGTGTCACTGCTGCGATGGCTGGTCGTGGGCGCGTGTTGTTGCGTAAGTCGGGCACTGAGCCTTTGGTTCGTGTCATGGTCGAAGGTGATGACGAGGCTCAGGTTCGCGGCTATGCAGAGGAGCTGGCAAAACTGGTTGCTGAAGTTTCTGCCTGATTTCGGCTTGCCAGTGTTGAAAGGGTTGGGTAACATCTGCGCCCACTTTGACCGACGAGGTACAGCATGCGTCGCCCTATGGTAGCTGGTAACTGGAAGATGCACGGTACCCGCGCCAGCGTCGCTGAGCTGATAAATGGCCTTCGTCATCTGGCCTTGTCGAGCGGTGTTGATGTCGCGGTTTTCCCGCCTTGCTTGTATATCAACCAAGTGGTTGATGGCTTGAAAGGTAAGTCGATTTCAGTCGGCGCGCAGAACTCTGCGGTGGAACCGATGCAAGGTGCGTTGACGGGTGAGGTTGCGCCTAGTCAGTTGGTGGATGCAGGTTGTTCCCTTGTGCTTGTCGGGCACTCCGAGCGTCGTCAAATCATGGGCGAGCTTGATGGGGCACTGAATCGGAAATTCGCAGCGGCACAGGCTTGTGGCTTGACTCCGGTGTTGTGTGTGGGAGAAACCCTTGCGCAACGCGAAGCCGGGAAAACTCTTGAGGTTGTCGGGCGTCAGCTAGGCAGCATCATCGAGGAGCTGGGAGTCGGTGCCTTTGCCAAGGCAGTTATAGCTTACGAGCCGGTCTGGGCCATTGGTACCGGGCTGACTGCTTCGCCGCAACAAGCGCAGGATGTGCACGCAGCCATTCGCGCACAGTTGGCGGCAGAGAATTCTGAGGTCGCACGAGGTGTGCGGCTTCTATACGGCGGCAGCGTGAAGGCGGCCAATGCGGTCGAACTGTTCGGCATGCCGGATATCGATGGGGGGCTCATTGGTGGGGCTTCCCTGAATGCAGATGAGTTCGGTGCGATATGTCGCGCCGCGGGAAACTGAGAAAATGCTGGAAACAGTCGTAGTCGTTTTTCATCTGCTGGGTGCGTTGGGCGTAGTTGCTCTGGTATTGCTTCAGCAGGGCAAGGGTGCGGACGCTGGTGCGTCTTTCGGGGCAGGTGCTTCAAATACTGTCTTCGGGAGCCAAGGTTCCTCTACCTTTCTTAGTAAGTTTACTGCTATACTTGCCGCAGGTTTCTTCATAACCAGCTTGGGGTTAGGTTACTTTGCTAAAGAGAAAGCTCAAGAGCTGACTCAGGTAGGTTTGCCTAATCCAGCGGTGTTGGAAGTTCCAAAGCAAAAGCCGGCTTCTGATGATGTACCGGTGCTTCAAGAGCAAAAGTCGGCAACTGATGCGACTGACGTGCCTCCAGCTCAAGAGCAAAAGTAAGAAGGGTTTCATGCAGTAGCGTTGTATTGCCGAGGTGGTGGAATTGGTAGACACGCAACCTTGAGGTGGTTGTGCCCATAGGGTGTAGGGGTTCGAGTCCCCTTCTCGGTACCAATTATCAGGAGAGCCCGCTGTTGCGGGCTTTCTTGTAGGTGGAAGGTTACATTGACCCTGCAAGGGATCGGTCGTATACTTCCGCCCCAGCTTTGTCGCGGGGTGGAGCAGTCTGGTAGCTCGTCGGGCTCATAACCCGAAGGTCGTCGGTTCAAATCCGGCCCCCGCAACCAGTTTCAAGGGCCCCTTTTAAGGGGCTTTTTGTTAGCTGGACACTTTATAACGCCGCTATTCGACGGCGTTTCAGGGATGGGCGTTTCGCCCATTTTTTTTTATTTACACAGCATGCACAAACATGCACGAGGGGGTTCAGGTGTCGAGCAAGCTAGAACAGTTGCAGGCCTTGCTGGCCCCGGTGGTCGTGGCCCTTGGCTATGAATGCTGGGGTATTGAGTTTTCGGCTCAAGGTCGCCACTCACTGTTGCGCGTTTATATCGATAAAGAAGGCGGCGTTTTGGTGGATGACTGCGCCATTGTCAGCCGTCAGATCAGCGGTGTTCTGGACGTTGAAGATCCAATATCCGTTGAATACACCCTGGAAGTTTCTTCTCCTGGCATGGAACGCCCGCTGTTCACGCTTGAACAGTTTGCCCAGTTTGCCGGTGAGCAAGTGAAGATCAAATTGCGCTCTCCTTTCGAAGGTCGACGCAATTTTCAAGGCCTTCTGCGTGGTGTAGAGGATCAGGACGTCGTGGTGCAGGTTGAAGACCACGAGTTCCTGTTGCCGATCGATATGGTCGACAAGGCCAATATAATTCCCAGTTTTGACTGAGACGCGGATCCCGCGGATCCAATGGCTTGCGAAAGGCGAGGCGTACGATGAGCAAAGAAGTACTGCTGGTTGTTGAGTCGGTATCCAATGAAAAGGGCGTACCGGCAAACGTGATTTTTGAAGCGCTGGAGCTGGCCCTGGCCACTGCTACCAAGAAGCGTTTTGAAGACGAAGTTGACTTGCGTGTGGAAATCAATCGCCACACGGGTGCCTATGAGACTTTCCGTCGCTGGACGGTGGTCGAAGAAGCCGATCTGGATGATCCGGCAATCGAAACCTGGCCGAGCAAGGTTGCGCAAACGCATCCTGGCGCCAAGGTTGGCGATGTCGTTGAAGAGAAGATCGAGTCCATCGAGTTTGGCCGCATCGCTGCACAGACTGCAAAGCAAGTCATCGTGCAGAAGGTTCGCGAAGCCGAGCGTGCTCAGGTTGTCGATGCCTATCGCGAGCGTCTGGGTGAAATCATCTCGGGCACCGTGAAGAAAGTGACCCGCGATAACGTGATTGTCGATCTGGGCAACAACGCTGAAGCGTTGCTGGCTCGTGAAGACATCATTTCTCGCGAAACCTTCCGTGTTGGCGTGCGCTTGCGTGCGCTGCTCAAGGAAATTCGCACCGAGAACCGCGGCCCGCAGTTGATCCTGTCGCGTACCGCGCCGGAAATGCTGATCGAGTTGTTCCGCATCGAAGTGCCGGAAATCGCCGAAGGCCTGATCGAAGTCATGGCAGCGTCCCGCGATCCGGGTTCGCGCGCCAAGATCGCGGTCCGCTCCAAGGACAAGCGTATCGACCCGCAAGGTGCCTGCATTGGCATGCGCGGTTCGCGCGTCCAGGCAGTATCGGGCGAGTTGGGCGGCGAGCGTGTGGATATCGTTCTGTGGGACGACAACCCGGCGCAGTTCGTGATTAACGCCATGTCCCCGGCGGAAGTCGCGGCAATTATTGTTGACGAAGATGCCCACGCCATGGACATCGCCGTCGGCGCAGACAATCTGGCTCAGGCCATCGGTCGCGGTGGTCAGAACGTACGTCTGGCTAGCCAATTGACCGGTTGGACCTTGAACGTGATGACCGAATCGGACATCCAGGCTAAGCAGCAAGCGGAAACCGGCGATATTCTGCGCAACTTCATCGACGAGCTGGAAGTCGACGAAGACCTGGCGCAGGTACTGGTTGACGAAGGCTTCACCAGCCTGGAAGAGATTGCCTACGTACCGGTGGAGGAAATGCTCAACATCGACGGCTTTGACGAAGATACCGTCAACGAGCTTCGCGCTCGCGCCAAGGATCGTTTGTTGACCAAAGCCATCGCTACTGAGGAAAAGCTGGCAGACGCCCATCCGGCCGAAGACCTGCTCTCGCTTGAGGGTATGGACAAGGATTTGGCGATGGAACTGGCGGTGCGCGGCGTAATTACCCGCGAAGACCTGGCCGAGCAGTCTATTGACGACCTGCTCGACATCGACGGCATTGACGATGATCGTGCCGGCAAGTTGATCATGGCCGCCCGAGCCCATTGGTTCGAGTAATTAGGCGCGGCCTGAGGAGAGAAGTGCATGACGCAAGTCACGGTGAAACAACTGGCCGATGAGGTCAAAACACCGGTAGAGCGCCTGTTGCAGCAGATGCGTGAGGCAGGTCTGCCGCACACCGCCGCCGATGAAGGTGTGAGCGATAGTGAGAAGCAGTCCCTGCTGACTCACTTGAAGAGCAGCCACAAGGCGAAAGTGGAAGAACCGCGCAAGATCACTTTGCAGCGTAAAACCACCAGCACCCTGCGTGTTGCTGGCAGCAAAAGCATCAGTGTTGAAGTGCGCAAGAAAAAAGTTTTCGTGCAGCGTAGCCCGGAAGAAATCGAAGCCGAGCGCAAGCGTGAACTGGATGAACGTCGCGCAGTAGAAAATGCTGCCCGTCAGAAGGCTGAAGAAGAAGCCAAGCGTCGCGCCGAAGAAGAAGCGCCTCGCCAGCCTACTGCTGCGCAACCTGTCTCGACCCCTGCGGTTGCAGCACCTGTTGCATCGGCCGAGCCTGTGCGTGAAGCCGCGGTTGCAGCACCTGCCCCAGCGGCGGATGCACGCAAGCGTGAGGAGCCACGTCGCCCCGACAAACCGCGTGCCGATGATAACAACCGTCGCGGCAGTGGCGATGGCGAGCGTAAAAACGCTCCTCATCGTGCGACCGTCAAGGAAAAGGCTCCGGCGCCACGGGTTGCGCCACGTACTACCGACGAAGAAAGCGATGGCTTCCGTCGTGGTGGTCGCGGCAAGGCCAAGCTGAAGAAGCGCAACGCCCACGGTTTCCAGAGCCCAACCGGCCCTGTCGTGCGTGAAGTGAAGATCGGCGAGACCATCACTGTGGGCGATCTCGCCCAGCAGATGTCGGTCAAGGCAGCTGAAATCATCAAGTTCATGTTCAAGCTGGGTACCCCAGCGACCATCAACCAGGTACTGGATCAGGAAACTGCCCAACTGGTTGCTGAAGAACTGGGCCATAAAGTGACCCTGGTCAGCGACACCGCCCTGGAAGATTCCCTGGCCGAGTCCCTGAAGTTTGAAGGCGAGGCGTTCTCCCGTGCCCCTGTCGTGACCGTAATGGGCCACGTTGACCACGGTAAGACCTCCCTGCTCGACTATATCCGTCGTGCCAAGGTTGCAGCTGGCGAAGCCGGTGGCATCACCCAGCACATCGGTGCATACCACGTTGAAACCGAACGCGGCATGGTCACCTTCCTCGACACCCCAGGTCACGCCGCGTTTACCGCCATGCGTGCCCGTGGTGCCAAGGCTACCGACATCGTGATCCTGGTGGTTGCAGCGGACGACGGCGTAATGCCGCAGACCATTGAAGCCGTACAGCACGCCAAGGCTGCTGGTGTTCCACTGGTTGTTGCGGTGAACAAAATCGACAAGCCGGGCGCCGATCTCGATCGCATCCGTAGCGAACTGTCGGTTCACGGCGTGACATCCGAAGAGTGGGGCGGTGATACGCCATTCGTTTCCGTATCCGCAAAAATGGGTACCGGCGTTGACGACCTGCTCGAAGCGGTCCTGCTGCAAGCCGAAGTTCTGGAGCTCAAGGCAACGCCTTCGGCCCCGGGTCGCGGTGTTGTGGTCGAGTCCCGTCTGGACAAGGGGCGCGGCCCGGTAGCGACTGTTCTGGTTCAGGACGGTACGCTGCGTCAAGGCGACATGGTCCTGGTGGGCTCGAACTATGGCCGCGTGCGCGCCATGCTCGACGAGAACGGCAAGTCCATCAAGGAAGCCGGTCCTTCCATTCCTGTCGAGATCCTCGGCCTGGACGGTACACCGGACGCTGGCGACGAGATGAGCGTAGTGGCCGACGAGAAGAAGGCCCGTGAAGTGGCTCTGTTCCGTCAAGGCAAGTTCCGCGAAGTCAAATTGGCTCGCGCTCATGCTGGCAAGCTGGAAAACATCTTCGAGAACATGGGTCAGGAAGAGAAGAAGACGCTCAACATCGTCCTCAAATCCGATGTCCGTGGTTCGTTGGAAGCGTTGAACGGTGCCTTGAATGGCCTGGGCAACGACGAAGTGCAAGTGCGCGTGGTCGGTGGCGGTGTCGGTGGTATCACCGAGAGCGACGCCAACCTGGCACTGGCCTCCAACGCTGTACTGTTCGGCTTCAACGTGCGTGCCGATGCCGGTGCGCGCAAGATCGTCGAGCAGGAAGGTCTGGATATGCGTTACTACAACGTGATCTACGACATCATCGAAGACGTCAAGAAAGCCCTGACCGGCATGCTCGGCAGCGACGTGCGGGAGAACATCCTGGGCGTGGCCGAAGTGCGTGACGTGTTCCGTTCGCCGAAATTCGGCGCGATCGCCGGTTGCATGGTTATCGAAGGTGTTGTGCACCGTAACCGTCCAATCCGTGTACTGCGTGAAGACATCGTTATCTTCGAGGGCGAGCTGGAATCCCTGCGCCGCTTCAAGGATGACGCTTCCGAAGTACGTGCCGGCATGGAATGCGGTATCGGCGTGAAGAGCTACAACGACGTCAAAGTCGGTGACAAGATCGAAGTCTTCGAGAAGGTTCAGGTTGCTCGCAGCCTCTAACTCGCGCACTTCAGGAGCCGTGATGGGCAGCCGCATGCAAATGCACGGCGCATCAGCAGGCCTCTAAACGCAACGCCCGGTCTGGCTTCTGTCAGGCCGGGCGTTTGCCGCTTTCAGACCCCACGGGTTTCACCGTGCGGCAGTAACAGGTAACAAGACATGGCAAAAGAATATAGCCGTACCCAGCGTATTGGCGATCAGATGCAGCGTGAGCTGGCACAGCTGATCCGTCGTGAAGTCAAAGACCCGCGCGTAGGACTCGTCACCATCACGGCAGTGGAAGTCAGCCGTGACGTCGGGCACGCGAAGATTTTCATCACCGTGATGGGCCAAGACAGCGCCGACGATATTGCCCAGAGCATCAAAGTGCTCAACGCGGCCGCCGGTTTCCTGCGTATGCAGCTGGCCCGCGAGATGAAGCTGCGTAGTGTTCCGCAGTTGCACTTCCACTACGACGAAAGCGTTGTGCGTGGCGCCCACCTGTCTGCGTTGATCGAGCGCGCGGTGGCGGAAGACAGTCAGCATCCGGTTGCGGCTGAACCCGAAGACACCAAGGAGTAATCGGTGGCTCAGGTCAAACGTATCCGTCGTAATGTCAGTGGCATCATCCTGCTCGACAAGCCATTGGGCTTTACTTCCAATGCGGCTTTGCAGAAGGTCCGCTGGTTGTTGAATGCCGAGAAGGCCGGGCATACCGGCAGCCTAGATCCGCTGGCCACTGGCGTATTGCCGCTGTGCTTTGGCGAGGCCACCAAGTTTTCCCAGTACCTGCTCGATTCCGACAAGGGCTATGAAACCCTGGCGCAATTGGGCAAGACCACCACCACGGCAGACGCCGAAGGTGAGGTGTTGTTGGAGCGCGAAGTGACCGTTGGTCGCGAGGATATCGACGCCGTTCTGCCTGCTTTTCGTGGGCAAATCAGCCAGATACCGCCGATGTACTCGGCGCTCAAGCGTGACGGCCAGCCGCTGTACAAGCTCGCGCGTGCAGGTGAAGTGGTGGAGCGCGAACCGCGTTCTGTTACTATTGCGCGCTTGGAACTGCTTGCCTTTGAAGGCGACACTGTGCGGCTGGCGGTAGATTGCAGCAAAGGCACCTATATCCGTACCCTTGTGGAAGATATCGGTGAGCAACTGGGCTGTGGTGCCTACGTGGCAGAGCTGCGACGTACTCAGGCCGGGCCTTTTACGCTGGCCCAGACGGTGACGCTGGAAGAGCTCGAAGCGGTTCACGCCGAAGGCGGCAACGAGGCGGTCGACCGCTTCCTGATGCCTTCGGACAGCGGTTTGCTGGATTGGCCGCTATTGCACTTCTCCGAGCACAGCGCGTTCTACTGGCTCAACGGCCAACCGGTGCGTGCCCCGGATGCGCCGAAGTTCGGCATGGTGCGGGTACAGGATCACAATGGCCGCTTTATCGGTATCGGTGAAGTGAGCGAAGACGGGCGTATCGCGCCGCGTCGACTGATTCGGTCAGAATGACCGGAACCAGTTTGGTGTAAAAGCGCAGTAGCTTTTGCACAAACTGGGACGAGGGTGGCTGTTAACAGGCATGGTCACTACTCATTTTTAGATACAGGGATTTGTCCCTGGCCTGTTGAAACCGCCCTTTTGGGTGGTTTCCTTAAAAAAAGGATTGCCTCATGGCTCTCGACGTTCAAGAAAAAGCACAAATCGTAGCTGACTATCAGCAAGCTGTTGGTGACACCGGTTCGCCAGAAGTGCAAGTTGCACTGCTGACCCACAACATCAACAAACTGCAAGGTCACTTCAAGGCCAACGGTAAAGACCACCACTCCCGTCGTGGTCTGATCCGCATGGTAAACCAGCGCCGTAAGCTGCTGGACTACCTGAAAGGCAAAGATCTGGGTCGTTATCAGGCTCTGATCGGTCGCCTGGGTCTGCGTCGCTAATCAGCGATTGCGCTAGAGGTTGGTTGTTTGCCGTGTGTCAGTGGGTTTCCCGCTGGCCCATGGCAGGCTCCCAGCCTCAAGTTTTATCTGGATACACGTTTTACCCTGGACAGTAGCGTTGGGCCGACTCCCGACATTGCCCAAGAATTTCGCAAGAAAACCAGTTCCCCAAGAGCCACAAAGAAGGTAGGACACCGTGAACCCGGTAATCAAAAAATTTCAGTTCGGTCAGTCGACCGTAACCCTCGAGACTGGCCGCATCGCCCGTCAGGCTTCCGGCGCAGTATTGGTCACCGTTGACGACGACGTCAGCGTGTTGGTGACTGTCGTTGGTGCCAAGCAAGCAGATCCAGGCAAGGGCTTCTTCCCTCTGTCCGTTCACTACCAGGAAAAGACTTACGCTGCCGGTAAGATCCCTGGCGGTTTCTTCAAGCGCGAAGGCCGTCCTTCCGAGAAAGAAACCCTGACTTCCCGACTGATCGACCGTCCGATCCGTCCGCTGTTCCCCGAAGGCTTCATGAACGAAGTGCAGGTTGTCTGCACCGTCGTCTCCACCAGCAAGAAAACCGATCCGGACGTCGCTGCGATGATCGGTACCTCGGCTGCCCTGGCGATCTCCGGCATTCCTTTCGATGGCCCGATCGGCGCTGCCCGTGTTGCCTACCACCCTGACACCGGCTACCTGCTGAACCCGACCTATGAGCAACTCAAGGCTTCGAGCCTGGACATGGTCGTAGCCGGTACTAGCGAAGCTGTGCTGATGGTGGAATCCGAAGCCAAAGAGCTGACCGAAGACCAGATGCTGGGCGCCGTATTGTTCGCCCACGACGAGTTCCAGGTCGTCATCAACGCCGTCAAGGAACTGGCTGCCGAAGCCGCCAAGCCAACCTGGGCCTGGGCGCCGCAAGCAGAAGCCACCGCGCTGCTGGGCGACATCCGTGCCGAGTTCGGCGAAGCGATCTCCCAGGCCTACACCATCACCGTCAAGGCCGACCGTTACGCTCGCCTGGGCGAGCTGAAGGACCAGGTCGTGGCCAAGCTGTCGGGCGAAGAAGGCCAGCCTTCTGCCAGCGAAGTGAAAGCGGCTTTCGGTGAAATCGAATACCGCACCGTTCGTGAAAACATCGTCAACGGCAAGCCACGTATCGACGGTCGCGACACCCGCACCGTGCGTCCGCTGAATATCGAAGTCGGCGTTCTGCCCAAGACCCACGGTTCGGCCCTGTTCACTCGCGGCGAAACCCAGGCCCTGGTCGTTGCAACTCTGGGTACTGCCCGCGACGCACAGTTGCTGGACACCCTCGAAGGCGAGAAAAAAGACCCCTTCATGCTGCACTACAACTTCCCTCCGTTCTCGGTGGGCGAGTGTGGTCGCATGGGCGGCGCGGGTCGTCGTGAAATCGGTCACGGCCGTCTGGCCCGCCGTTCGGTACAGGCCATGCTGCCTGCCGCCGACGTGTTCCCGTACACCATCCGCGTGGTGTCGGAAATCACCGAATCCAACGGCTCCAGCTCCATGGCTTCGGTCTGCGGCGCTTCCCTGGCGCTGATGGACGCCGGTGTACCGATGAAGGCACCGGTTGCCGGTATCGCCATGGGTCTGGTTAAAGAAGGCGAGAAGTTCGCCGTCCTGACCGACATCCTGGGCGACGAAGACCACCTGGGCGACATGGACTTCAAAGTAGCCGGTACCGCCAAAGGCGTGACTGCGCTGCAGATGGACATCAAGATCAAGGGCATCACCGAAGAAATCATGGAGATCGCCCTGGGCCAAGCCCTGGAAGCGCGCCTGAACATCCTCGGCCAGATGAACCAGATCATTGCTCAGTCCCGCACCGAGCTGTCGGAAAATGCTCCGACCATGATCGCGATGAAAATCGACACCGACAAAATCCGTGATGTCATCGGTAAAGGCGGCGCGACCATCCGTGCGATCTGCGAAGAAACCAAGGCTTCGATCGACATCGAAGACGACGGTTCGATCAAGATCTTCGGCGAAACCAAGGAAGCTGCTGAAGCTGCACGCCAGCGCGTTCTGGGCATCACCGCCGAAGCCGAGATCGGCAAGATCTACGTCGGCAAGGTTGAGCGCATCGTCGACTTCGGCGCATTCGTCAACATCCTGCCGGGCAAGGATGGCCTGGTTCACATCTCCATGCTGAGCGACGCTCGCGTTGAGAAAGTGACCGACATTCTGAAAGAAGGCCAGGAAGTGGAAGTGCTGGTACTGGACGTGGACAACCGCGGCCGTATCAAGCTGTCCATCAAGGACGTCGCAGCAGCCAAGGCTTCGGGCGTTTAATCACGCGTTGACCTGGTAGAGAAAAGCCCCGCCGCGAAAGCTGCGGGGTTTTTTTTGCCCGCGACAAATTGAGGCGCGCCCGCGAGTTGCTTGACCTGAAGGTCAGTGCTAGGTTTAGCCCACTGCCCGTGTAGCTCAGCCGGTAGAGCAGCGCACTCGTAACGCGAAGGTCGCAGGTTCGATTCCTGTCTCGGGCACCAGCGATACCTTGTTTTCAGATGATCCCGAATGGTTCTGAAGGCCAGACAAACCGGTCTGTAAGCGGTTTTTTGCGTCAGAGAGATCCTTGATGATCCAGATCCATCTTCCATTCCCCCGATCAGCGAGAACGACATGAGCGTTAAAGCATTGGACCCGCAAGCCCGCCACGAAGAAGCCCTCAAGAAGTACATGCTTGATGCGCCACAGCTGTTGGACGAAATCAAGGACCTGAGCGCCGACGATCAGAAGGACCAGATCCAATGGGCCTTCGAGGACGAAGCCGAGGCGCAGGGGCTACAGCCCTGGGAACTGACCCTCAAGTACACCGCCAGCCCAGAAGCATTTGAAGCCGAGCGCCTTGTACTGCACAAGGAAGCGGCCGAAGTGCTGGGCGTGGAATGGGACGAATACTGCGAGATGAATAATCTGGTGGTCTAGCGCTGCAAGTTTAAAGCCGCAAGCTACAAGCTCAAGCCAATCCCTTGCAGCTTGTAGCTCGCAACTTTAGCGGCTTAAAGGCTAAGCCTCATCGACAGGTCTACTGCTTTTACGTCTTTGGTCATCGAGCCGATGGAAATGTAATCCACGCCCGTTTCCGCAATGGGCCGCAGGGTGCTTTCGTTGATCCCGCCGCTGGCCTCCAGCTTGGCTTTGCCCGCGTTCAGGCGCACCGCTTCGCGCATATCGTCGTGGCTCAGTTCGTCGAGCATGATGATGTCGGCGCCGGCGGCCAGGGCTTGCTGCAACTCCCCGAGGTTTTCCACTTCCACTTCCACCGGTTTGCCCGGGGCGATTTTGTGCGCGGCGGCAATGGCCAGGGCGATCCCGCCACAGGCGGCGATATGGTTTTCCTTTATCAGGAAGGCGTCATACAGGCCGATGCGGTGGTTGTGGCAGCCGCCACAGGTCACCGCGTATTTTTGCGCCAGGCGCAGGCCCGGCAGGGTCTTGCGCGTATCGAGCAACTTGACCCGGGTATCGGCGACCATGTCCGCCAAAAACTGCGCGCGCGTTGCCACGCCGCTGAGCAATTGCAGGAAGTTCAGCGCACTGCGCTCGCCGCTGAGCAATGAGCGCGCCGGCCCTTCGAGGTGGAACAGCGCCTGGTTGGGGCTTACACGCTCGCCGTCATGCACTTGCCAATGCACTGCCACGCGTGGGTCCAACTGCCGGAACACCGCATCGACCCACGCCGTGCCGCTGATGGTGGCGCTGTCGCGGGTGATGATGGTGGCCTTGGCCAGGCGTTCGGTGGGGATCAATTGGGCGGTGATGTCGCCGCTGCCGATGTCTTCGAGCAACGCACGGCGCACGTTCGCTTCGATTTCGGTGGACAGGTCGGCGAGACGAAGATTAGGCATAACGGGCTCCACAAACAAAGTGGCCCGATTATAGGGGCATGCCAGCGTCCAACCCAAGGCGACAAATGCCCCGGCGCTTGGTTTCGTCGGGGTTTATCGCACCGTCACATAATTGCCGTAAAAGCTAATTTCCACTCAGCTGCAGAGGATGCTGGCACAAGTGCCATCTTTTACCGATAATCCGCCCGGTATTTGACGTCATAGCTTTGACGTCCCTGTTTTCGGCCCGCGCATCCCTGTGCATCCTGGCCGTTTCAGTGGCACCGATCTTTAAATCACCGTTCCAGGAGGCTTGGATGCACAACGACGGGAATGTGGTGCCTTTGCACAAAGGCACTGCCGATCAGGCGAATCCTTCGCCGCTCGCCCGCCTGCCGGTGATTCTGATTCAGGTGCGTGACAAGGCCGCCCAGCAACTGCGCCATGGCCTGCAAGCGCTCTTCGACAATGCCGACGACACCCTCTTCGAGATGGCCGACCGGGCGCTGAACAATGTTGAACAGAACACCTTCCTTGAAACCATGCGCGACCTGCGCCTCAAGCGCAAAAGCATCGAACGCGGCTTTCTTGAGCAATTCTTCGCCGCTTGTGCCGGGCTGACCCACTACGACCTGGCCCAAGTGTCCTTGCCGGTGGCGGGCGCTTTCGACCCCTCAACCCAGGTGCGCGATGACGACCTGGAGCGCGCCGTGGCCGTGGACGCCATGGTCGCCCGGGTACTGAGCCGAGAGGGCCTTGCCCTGGGCCAATTGACCGCGCGCCTCAACGCCTTGCTGGGCAAGCGCCTGGACGAGCGCCACAACCCCATGGGCCCGGCGTTGCTCTGCGAGTACTTCTTGCAGGCGGGGCGCAACCTGGGGGTGGAGATCAAGGTCAAGCTGATCCTGCTCAAGCTGTTCGAGAAGTACGTGCTCAGCGAAAGCGACCAGCTCTACGGCGACGCCAACCAACTGCTGATCGCCACCGGCGTGCTACCCCAGCTCAAGGCCGCGCCGGGGCGCCGCAGCACGGTGGAGGCCGAGCCACACCCAGCACCGGCCGCCACTGCGCAGGGGGCCTGTGACGAGCAGGTCGAGGAAGTCTTCCGCGCCTTGCAGGAGCTGCTGTTCCACGTGCGCGGCAGCGTTGCGCCGACCCTGGAAGCCAGCGCCCAGGCGCAACCGATCTCCACCCGTGACCTGCTGCGCCTGCTCTCCCATTTGCAGCACTACGTGCCCGAGCCCGGCGCCCAGGAGGACTTCGACCTACGCAACCAGCTCGAACAACTGCTCACCCGTGGCAGCGTCAAGAGCGGCAAGGCCCGGGGCGTGGCGGTGGCCGATGAAGACGTTATCAACCTGATGGCCATGCTCTTTGAGTTCATCCTGGCCGACCGCAACCTGCCGGAGTCCCTCAAGGCGTTGATGGGGCGCTTGCAGATCCCGATGCTCAAGGTCGCGGTGCTGGACAAAAGCTTCTTTAGCCGCGGCAACCACCCGGCGCGGCGCCTGCTCAACGAAATCGCCGCCGCGGCCCTGGGCTGGGGCGAGTGCGACGACCACCAACGTGACACCCTGTACTTGCGCATCGAACAGGTGGTGCAGCGCTTGCTCAACGATTTCGACGACGACCCGGCGATCTTCACCGAGTTGCTCGCTGAATTCATCGCCTTCACCGACGCCGAGCGCCGCCGCAGCCTGCTGCTGGAACGGCGCACCTGTGAGGCGGACAGCACGCCACTGGACACCTCGGTTGCGGACTTGTCCGCAGGCGACCCCGGCCTGTTGCAGGTCGCCAAGCTGCGCCCCGGTTGCTGGGTCGAGTTCCAGGAAGACGAGGACAATCGCCTACGCTGCAAGCTGATTTCCGTCCTTGAACCCCAGGGCCAATACCTGTTCGTCAACCGCACCGGGATGAAAGTGCTTAAACGCAGCCGCGCCGCCCTGGCCCTGGAGCTGCGCGACGGCACGGCCCGCCAACTCGACGATCGGCTGCTGTTCGAGCGGGCGTTGGAGTCGGTGCTGGGCAACTTGAGCCGCCTCAATCGCGGCAAGTGATCGCAACCGCGGGGCGGATCACGGCATACTGCGCCATCGCAACCCGTGCCAAGGAACCTGTATGCAGTTGGACCCCGCGAGCGGTTGGTGTCAGGGCGTGCAGTTATGCCCCTCGCCCAACTTCAATGCGCGCCCCGCGAATGAAGTCTCCCTGTTGGTCATTCACAACATCAGCTTGCCACCGGCGCAGTTCGCTACCGGCAAGGTGCAGGAGTTTTTCCAGAATCGCCTGGATGTCACGGAACATCCCTACTTTGCAGGCATCGCCGACCTGCGGGTTTCTGCGCATTTTCTGATCGAGCGCGATGGTAAGGTCACGCAGTTCGTGTCCTGCCTGGACCGCGCCTGGCACGCCGGCGTGTCGTCGTTCGAGGGGCGCGAGGGGTGCAACGATTTTTCCCTGGGGATCGAGCTGGAGGGCACGGATGACCAACCCTTCAGCGACGCCCAGTACCACGCGTTGGTCGCCCTTACCCGGCAGTTGCAAGGGGTGTTCAGCGCCATCACCACGCAGCGTATTTGCGGTCACAGCGATATTGCCCCCGGGCGCAAGACCGACCCGGGGCCGGCGTTCGATTGGCCACGCTATCGCCGGGCCTTGAATGAGGGAGAAGGACAATGAGTTTTCTGGTGTTGCTATTGGCGGTGCTGGTCGAGAAATTCTCGGCCCTGCGCCAGCGTCTCCAGCGCGACAGCGGCTGGGTACGCGAACTGAACAAACTGGAGGCCGGCAAACGCCTGGGCAACCAGCCCTGGCTGGTGCTGGCGGTGATGATCCTGCTGCCGGTGGCCGTGCTGGGCCTGTTGTTGCTGGTGCTGGAACCCGTGGCCTATGGCCTGTTGGCATTGCCGATCCATCTGCTGGTGGTGATCTACAGCCTGGGACGCGGGGATCTGCTCGGGGAGTTGGGGCCGTTTCGCGATGCCTGGCGCCGTGAAGACCTGCAAGCGGCGGCCCACGTCGCCCAGCGCGACCTGAACATTGGCGCCGACAGCGGCGAGCAGTTGCTGGAGCGGGTCCAGGGGCACTTGCTGTGGCAGGCCTACCAAAGCTTCTTCACGGTGATTTTCTGGTACTTCCTGCTGGGGCCGGTGGCGGCGTTGAGCTATCGCCTCCTGGCGTTAGCCGCTGAACAGGGCAAGAGCCCGGCCCTGATCGAACGCGCCAGCCAACTGCGCCATGCCTTCGATTGGCTGCCGGTGCGCCTGCTGGCCGCCAGTTTCGCTCTGGTGGGCAACTTTGCGGCAGTCAGCCGGGTGATGCTGCACGAATTACTCAACTGGCACATCAGCGCCGCGCAGCTGATCGAAAAGGCCGGGTTGGCCGGGGCCGAAATCCCGCCCCCAGAGACTGGCGCCGAAGGCATCGCCAGCCTGGACCGCATCTGGGAACTGCTGCTACGCGCCGCTGTGCTCTGGTATGCCACTTTTGCCCTGTGGACCGTGCTGCTGTAGGCGCTATGTCGCACCTGCCGGTCGGCGCTGCACTCCCGACCGGCGGTTAACCTTAAGTTACAAAACTCCCTGCTGATTTGAGTTATACAAGCATCTGCGTTCAGTAGTGGCTTTTTGCTGCTCCTGTACGACTGCCCATAACAATAATAGGTAAGGGAGAAGTCTTTTGAAGAGCTTGCTCTATCCCGCCATCGCGCTGATGAACCGCCTGAGTTTCGGCATGAAGTTCAGCCTAATCAGCGTCTTGTTCTTCGCGCCGATGTTGGTGACCAATTTCTATCTGGTGCGTGATTCCTACCGCCAGTTCCACGCCACCCAAGTCGAACTGCAAAGCCTGGACCTGCTGGGCGCCAGCCTGGCCCTGCGCCGCGACCTGGAAACCCTGAACAACCTGGTGCAGATCAACGCCGTCCTGGGCCAGTCGGGCAAGGCCGGGGATGTGGAGGCCAAGATCGAGGCCCTGGAGCGCACGGTGCTGGAGCATTTGCAGGGCTTTCAGGCGATGGCGGTGGACCCTCAGCAGATCGAAGCCTTCGATACCAAGCGCGATGAAATGATCGCCGCGTTCAAGGCCCAGCAAGCCGAAAGCTCCCTGCAAAGCAAAAGTGCCCTGATCGGCAAGTTGCTCAGTAGCGCCCAGGTGTTCAGCCAGTTGATCGCCAGCCAGGCAGGCCTGAGTGGTGACGCCCAGAGCGATATCCGCCAACTCACTGACTTGGTGACGGCCGTTACCCCGCAAGTCACCCAGACCCTGGGCGAAGGCCGGGCCATTGGCAGTTACTCGTTGGGGCAGGGCTTCCTCAATTCCTCTTCCAGCACCCGTTTCGACGAAATTCTCCAGCAAATCGAGAAGCTTCACGCCGAGTACGGCCTCAAGGTCCAGGACGCGATCGGCGCCAGCCCTGCTGCCCGCAGCGCCCTGAGCGCCGAGGCCAATGCCAGCCAAAACTCCCTGAAGCAGGGCAGTGAGCTGTTTGAAGAACAGGTGATTATGGTCGATACCCTCGACGCACCCTGGCAGGCCTTTTACGACCAGGCCAGTACGTTGATGGCGCAGACCTACCAACTCAACGACAACACGCTGAAGTTCCTCGGCGTCGAGTTGCAGCAACGCTTGGCGCAAAACCGCACCCACATGGTGCTGCTGGTGGTGGCGTTGGCAGCGGTGTTCCTACTGATTGTCTACCTCTATGGCGGCTTCTACGCCTCGACCCGCACCACCCTGAGTCGCTTGGGCGCAGTGATGGACAAAGTGGCGGCCGGTGACATGACCGTCAGTTTCACCGCCCATAGCCGCGACGAATTGGGCGAGTTGGGCAAAGTGTTCAACGGCACCGTGGCCAAGATCCATGACCTGATCGAGTTGGTGGGCCAAACCGTGGTCGAGGTCGAGCGCCAGGCCGGGCAGGTGGAATCGGTCTCGGCCCAGAGCAACCAAGCGGTAGCCGGGCAGCGTATCCAGATCGAGCAAGTGGCCACGGCGATGAACCAGATGTCGGCCACGTCCCAGGAAGTGGCCCGCAGCGCGGCGGCGGCAGTCAGCAGCGCCCACAGCGTCAACGAAGAAACCGTCAGCGGCCGTGGCCTGGTGGCCTCGCAGCAGGGCAGCATTGCCCAATTGGCCGGCGAGATCGATCAATCGGTACTGGTGATTAATCAACTGGCCAGCGACAGCCAATCCATTAGCCGCGTGCTGGAAGTGATTAAAAGCATCGCCGAGCAAACCAACCTGCTGGCCCTCAACGCGGCCATCGAGGCCGCCCGTGCCGGCGAGCAGGGGCGAGGCTTTGCCGTGGTGGCGGACGAAGTGCGGACCCTGGCCAAACGCACTCAGCAGTCCACCGAAGAAATCGAACAAATGATCGGTAAGCTCCACACCGGTGTAGGCGCGGCGGTCAAGGCCATGGGCGTAAGCCATCAGATGGCCAATGGCACGGTTGGCCAGTCGGAAAAGGTCCAGCAAGCGCTGGAAAACATCCTCGGCGCGGTGGGCATGATCGTCGACCAGAACCAACAGATCGCCGCTGCCGTGGAGCAACAAACCGCCGTCGCCCACGACATCGACAAGAACATCGTCGAGATCAACCGCGCCGGCGAACGCACCGCCCAGGGCGCCCACCAGACCGAAGACGCCAGCCGTCAGCTGTCGGTGCAAGTGGTGCAACTCAAGCAACTGATTAGCGCGTTCCGGGTGTGACCCGCGCCGCTACCAGCCGAACACCGCGCAGGCATTGGCGGTGCTGGCCGCCGCCAAACGCTCGGGGCTGATGCCCAGGATTTCGGCCAGGGCGGTGCAGATGGCCGGCAGGTGCGCGGGGCTGTTGCGCTGGTTGGCGAACATCGCGGGGGCCATGTCCGGGGCATCGGTTTCCAGCACCACGGCTTCGAGCGGCAGGTCGGCGATGACTTTGCGCAGGCGCAGCGCCTGGGGCCAGGTGGCTGCGCCGCCCAGGCCCAGTTTGAACCCCAACTTGATGTACTCGCGGGCTTCCTCACGGCTGCCGGCGAACGCATGGACAATGCCGCCGCGCGCCAGGCGTAGGCGCTTGAGGGTGGCGATCACCGCCGCGTGGCTGCGCCGCACATGCAGCAGGGCCGGCAGTTGGAAGTCGGCCGCCAACTGCAATTGGGCCTCGAACAGCACCTGTTGGCGGTCGCGGTCCAAGTGCGGGAGAAAGTAGTCCAGGCCGATTTCGCCCACCGCGCAGAGCTGGCGCTGGCCACGCAGGCGTGTCAGCCAATCGCCCAGTTGGGCCAGGTCGGCGCTGCGGTGCGCGTCCAGGTACACCGGGTGCAGGCCCAGGGCCGCGTAGAGGTCGGCGTCGCTTTGCACCAACTCCCACACCCGCTGCCAATTGTCCTGATAGACCCCCAGCACCACCATGCGCCGCACCCCGTGGGCGCGGCACTGGGTGAGCAACGCGGGGCGATCTGCGTCGAAATCGGGGAAATCCAGGTGGGTATGGGTGTCGATCAGCTCCACGCTCACACCTCGACGATACGCTGCTTGAAAGTACGGGCGATGGCGTGCACGCCAGGCTGATAGTGCTGCTGTTCGATGGCGGCCAGAGCCAGTTGCAGGGCGGTTTGCGCGATCAGTTGATGTTGCTGGGCCATGGCGTTGACCGGCAACGGTAAAAAGTCCAGCAACTGGGTGTCGCCGAAAGTGCCCAGGCGCAAGGGCCGCGATTGCAGCGGGAAGTCATGCAGGGCGTCGAACACCCCTTGCAGCAACACGTAGGAGGTGGTCACCAGCGCATCCGGCAAATGCCCCAGGCGTTGTAGCAGTTCTTCCATCAGGTGCTGGCCGCACTCGCGGCTGAAAGCGTCGCCCTGTTCGATCAAAATGTGCCCGTCGAACCCGGCCAAGGCCTGGTTGAAACCGGCGGTGCGGTCCTGGCTGATGCTCAGCTCCGGGCGTGCGCCGATCAGGGCGATATGCCGCAAGTGCGGCTGCAACAGGCTGCGGGTCAGGCTCAGGCTGGCGTCCTGGTCGTCGCTGCTGACCGAACAGAAGTGCGCCGGGTCCATCGCCCGGTCGATAGCGATGATCGGCAGGCCCTTGGCTTGGAGCTGGCGGTAGCTGTCGTCCTCGGCCGGCAGGCAACTGGCGACGAACAGCGCATCGCAGCGCCGCGCGCGGAACAGTTGCAGCAATTGCCGCTCGCTGTCCGGCGCGTCGTCGGAGCTGGCGATCAGCAATTGGTAGCCGCGGGCGCGGGCACCTTGCTCCAACAGCTTGGCGATGCGTGCGTAGCTGGGGTTTTCCAGGTCCGGCAGGATGAACCCCAAGGTTCGCGTGTGCCGGCTGCGTAGCCCCGCCGCTTGCGGGTTGGGGGTGAAACCATGTTGTTCAACCACCGCTTGCACCCGCTCGACGGTGCTGCGGCTGATCCGTTGTTGTTCGGCTTTGCCGTTGATGACGTAGCTGGCGGTGGTCACGGACACACCGGCCAGTTGCGCGATATCACTGAGTTTCAAACCGGGTTTTCCTTATTGTGTGGCGCTTGTCCCGAGAGTTTGTCCAATCGTAACCGAAATCCGTAGCCGACCTAGGTCGCAGCTGTACCGACCGGCAGGGCTTCTAGGAAGATGGAATATGAAGTAACGTGCCGAGCATTCTAGATTAAACGTTTCAGCAGGCGTATTTTCAGCTGTTTGAAGCCGTGGGAAAGGTGCTGCCAATAAGCCATCCTGCGGCCGTGCTATCAAAACGCCTAATCTACAAAAATACCTAGCGCCGCCCGGCGCTGAATAGGAGAAAGCATGCTCGAACTCACCCTGGAGCAGATATCCATTGGCCAGTCGGCGGTGGATAAGCCCGCGGCCCTGCGGTTGCTCGCCGACAAACTGGTGGCCGATGGCCTGGTCGCCGAAGGCTATTTGGCCGGTTTGCAGGCCCGCGAGGCCCAGGGCTCGACCTTTCTCGGCCAAGGCATCGCCATTCCCCACGGCACCCCCGAAACCCGCCACCAGGTGTTCGCCACCGGCGTGCGCCTGCTGCAATTCCCCGAGGGCGTGGACTGGGGCGACGGCCAGATCGTTTACCTGGCCATCGGCATTGCCGCCAAGTCCGACGAACACCTGCGCCTGCTGCAACTGCTGACCCGTGCCCTGGGCGAAACAGATCTCGGCCAGGCCCTGCGCCGCGCCAGCAGCGCCGAGGCCCTGCTCAAACTGCTGCAAGGTGCGCCCCAGGAACTGGCGCTGGACGCGCAGATGATTGGCCTGGGCGTGTCGGCTGATGATTTCGAGGAACTGGTGTGGCGCGGCGCCCGCCTGCTGCGCCAGGCCGACTGCGTGAGTAACGGTTTTGCGGCGGTGTTGCAGCAAGTGGACGCCTTGCCCCTGGGCGATGGCCTGTGGTGGCTGCACAGCGAACAAACGGTCAAGCGCCCGGGGCTGGCGTTCGTCACCCCGGACAAACCCATGCGCTACCTGGGCCAGCCCCTCAGTGGCCTGTTTTGCCTGGCCAGCCTGGGGGAGGCGCATCAGGCCCTGCTCGAACGCCTGTGCGCGTTGCTGATCGAGGGGCGCGGCCATGAATTGGGGCGTGCCACCAGCCGTCGCGCGGTGCTGCAAGCCCTGGGCGGCGATGTGCCCGCCGATTGGCCCAGTGCCCCCATCGCCCTGGCCAACGCCCACGGCCTGCATGCGCGCCCGGCAAAAATCCTCGCCCAATTGGCGAAAAGCTTCGACGGCGAGGTCCGCGTGCGCATCGTCGACGGCCAGGACAGCGCCGTGTCGGCCAAGAGCCTGAGCAAACTGCTGAGCCTGGGCGCCCGCCGTGGTCAGGTGCTGGAGTTCAGCGCCGCCCCGGCCATTGCCGCCGACGCCTTGCCGGCCCTGCTCGCGGCAGTGCGCGAAGGCCTGGGCGAAGCGGTGCAGCCACTGCCCGCCGTCACCGCGCCAGCGCTGGCCGAGGCCGAACCCAGCCTCAGCGCGCCGGCCGCCGGCAGCCTGGTGCAAGGGGTGGCCGCGGCACCAGGCATCGCCATCGGCCCGGCTCATGTGCAGGTGCTGCAACCCTTCGATTACCCCGTGCGCGGCGAAACCCCGGCGATTGAGCGCGAACGTCTGCAAACCGCGTTGGATGCGGTACGTGAAGACATTCAAGGCCTGATCCAGCGCAGCAGCGCCCAAGCCATCCGCGAGATTTTCATCACCCACCAGGAAATGCTCGACGACCCGGAGCTGGCCGGTGAGGTCGGCAGCCGCCTCCAACAAGGCGAAAGCGCCGAGGCCGCGTGGCTGGGCGTGATCGAAGCCGCTGCCCGCCAGCAGGAAGCCCTGCACGATGCCCTGCTCGCCGAGCGCGCGGCGGACCTGCGCGACATCGGCCGCCGCGTACTGGCCCAGTTGTGCGGCGTGCCGGCAGCGGTAGAGCCGCAACAGCCCTACATTCTGGTGATGGACGAAGTCGGCCCCTCGGACGTGGCGCGCCTCGACCCAGCGCGGGTCGCGGGCATCCTCACCGCCCGTGGCGGCGCCACCGCCCACAGCGCCATCGTCGCCCGCGCCCTGGGCATTCCGGCCCTGGTCGGCGCGGGCGCGGCGGTGTTGTTGTTGGCGCCGGGCACGCCGTTGCTGTTGGACGGCCAGCGTGGGCGCCTGCACGTTGCCCCGGACGCGGCGACCTTGCAGCGCGCCCACCACGAACGTGACCACCGCGAACAACGCCTGCGCGCCGCCGCCGAGCAACGCCATCAACCGGCCCTGACCACCGACGGCCACGGCGTCGAAGTGTTCGCCAACCTCGGTGAAAGCGCCGGCGTGGCCAGTGCGGTGGAGCAGGGCGCCGAAGGCATCGGCCTGTTGCGCACCGAATTGATTTTCATGGCCCACCCGCAAGCCCCGGACGAAGCCACCCAGGAGGCCGAGTACCGCCGTGTGCTCGACGGCCTCGGCGGGCGGCCCTTGGTGGTGCGCACCCTGGATGTGGGCGGCGACAAACCGCTGCCGTATTGGCCCATCGCCAAGGAGGAAAACCCCTTCCTCGGCGTGCGCGGCATTCGCCTGACCCTGCAGCGCCCGGCCATCATGGAGGCGCAATTGCGCGCCCTGCTGCGGGCCGCCGACCACCGGCCGCTGCGCATCATGTTCCCCATGGTCGGCAGCGTCGAGGAGTGGCGCCAGGCCCGCGACATGACCGAGCGCCTGCGCCGGGACATCCCCGTGGCCGACCTGCAACTGGGGATCATGATCGAAGTGCCCTCGGCGGCGCTGCTGGCCCCGGTACTGGCCCGCGAAGTGGACTTTTTCAGCGTCGGCACCAACGACCTGACCCAATACACCCTGGCCATCGACCGTGGCCACCCTACGCTTTCGGCCCAGGCCGATGGCCTGCACCCGGCGGTGCTGCAACTGATCGACATCACCGTGCGCGCCGCCCACGCCCATGGCAAATGGGTGGGGGTGTGCGGCGAACTGGCGGCCGACCCGCTGGCGGTGCCGGTGTTGCTGGGCCTTGGGGTGGATGAGTTGAGCGTCGCGCCGCGCAGCATCGCCGAGGTCAAGGCGCGGGTGCGCGAGTTCAGCCTGGTGCAGGCGCAAACCCTGGCCCGGCAGGCCTTGGCCATGGGCAGCGCGAACGACGTGCGCCGCCTCGTGGAGGCGGTGTAATGGCGCGCATTCTCAGCCTCACCCTCAACCCGGCGCTGGACCTCACCGTGCAACTGGGCCAACTCCACCTCGGCCAGGTCAACCGCAGCGAGGCGCTGCACAGCCATGCCGCCGGTAAAGGCCTGAACGTCGCCCAAGTGCTGGCCGATTTGGGCCATCAGCTTACCGTCAGCGGTTTTCTCGGCCAGGCCAACCCGCAAGCCTTCGAGGCCCTGTTCGCCCGCCGTGGCTTTGTCGATGAATTTGTCCGCGTGCCTGGGGAAACCCGCAGCAACATCAAATTGGCCGAGGGCGACGGGCGCATCACCGACCTCAACGGCCCGGGGCCGCAGGTCAGCGCGGCGGCGCAACAGGCGTTACTCGATTGCCTGGATCAGATCGCCGTCGGCCATGACGCGGTGGTGGTCGCCGGCAGTTTGCCCCGGGGCGTCAGCGCCCAGTGGCTGCGGGCCTTGCTCCTGCGTTTGAAGGCGCTGGGCTTGAAAGTCGCCTTGGATACCAGCGGCGAGGCCCTGCGCGAAGGGCTGGCGGCGGGGCCGTGGCTGGTAAAACCCAACGCCGAAGAACTGGCCCAAGCCCTGGGCGTGGCCGTGGCCTCGCCGCAGGCCCAGGCCGCAGCGGCGCGGCGCCTGCGCGCCGAAGGGGTGGAACACGTGGTGATTTCCCAGGGCGCCGAAGGCGTGGACTGGTTCAGCGCCGCCCCGGCCTTGCGCGCCGTGCCGCCCACGGTGAGCGTGGCCAGCACCGTCGGCGCCGGGGACTCCTTGCTCGCCGGCATGCTCCACGGCCTGCTCAGCGGCCACGACGCCGAGCAGACCCTGCGCACCGCCACGGCCATCGCGGCGATGGCGGTGACGCAAATCGGTTTCGGCATCACCGGCACTGCGCAGTTGGCGCAACTTGAACAGGGCGTGCGCGTGCGCCCCCTGACCGAACAATAAGAGGGTCGCCCATGAAGTTAGCCATTGTTACTGCCTGCCCCAATGGCATGGTCACCAGCGTGCTGTGCGCGCGTTTGTTGGAAGCGGCGGCCCAGCGCCAGGGCTGGAGCGCCAGCGTTGAAGTGCATGACGCCGCGCACCCTGAGCGCCAGTTATCGGCGGCCACCCTGGACGCGGCCGAGTGGGTGCTGGTGGTCAGCAGCGGTGCGCTGGACATGACCCGGTTCGTCGGCAAACGGGTGTTGCAGTGCACCCCGGCCCAGGCCTTGCAGGACGTTGACGCGGTACTGCGCCGGGGCGCCACGCAGGCCCAGGTGTATGCGGCGCCGGCCAGCGCTGTGGCCCCCACCCAGGCCCCGCGCCTGGTGGCGGTGACCGCGTGCCCCACAGGCGTGGCCCATACCTTCATGGCCGCCGAAGCCTTGCAGCAAGCGGCCAAGCGCCTGGGCTATGAGTTGCAGGTGGAAACCCAGGGCTCGGTGGGCGCACGCAACCCGCTGAGCAGCGAGGCCATTGCCCAGGCTGAGGTGGTGCTGCTGGCCGCCGACATTGAAGTGCCCACCGAGCGCTTCGCTGGCAAGAAAATCTACCGCTGCGGCACTGGCATCGCCCTCAAACAGGCCGAAGCCACCCTCAACAAAGCCCTGGCCGAAGGCAAGCTGGAAAACGCCGCGACTGCCGCCAGCGGCCCGGCCAAAACGGAGAAAACCGGGGTCTACAAGCATTTGCTCACCGGCGTGTCGTTCATGCTGCCGATGGTGGTGGCCGGGGGGCTGTTGATTGCCTTGTCCTTTGTGTTTGGCATCAACGCCTTCAAAGAGGAGGGCACCCTGGCCGCGGCGCTGATGCAGATCGGTGGCGAGAGCGCGTTCAAGTTGATGGTGCCGCTGCTGGCGGGCTACATCGCCTATTCCATCGCCGACCGCCCGGGGCTGGCGCCGGGGATGATCGGCGGGTTGCTGGCCAGCACCCTGGGCGCGGGGTTTATCGGCGGGATCATCGCCGGGTTCCTCGCCGGTTACGCGGTGCAGGCGATCAACCGCTGGGTGCGCCTGCCGCAGAGCCTGGAAGCGCTCAAACCGATCCTTATCATTCCGCTGCTGGCCAGCCTGTTCACCGGGTTGGTGATGATCTATGTGGTGGGCAAACCGGTGGCCGGGTTGTTGGCGGGCCTGACCGCGTTTCTCGACAGCATGGGCACCACCAACGCCATCCTGCTGGGCGTGGTGCTGGGGGCGATGATGTGTGTCGACCTCGGCGGGCCGATCAACAAAGCGGCTTATGCGTTTTTCGTGGGGCTGCTGGCCTCCCAGAGCTACGCGCCGATGGCTGCCACCATGGCGGCTGGCATGGTGCCGCCCATTGGCCTGGGTATTGCCACCTTCCTGGCCCGGCGCAAGTTCGCCCAAACCGAGCGCGAGGCGGGTAAAGCGGCGTTTGTGCTGGGGCTGTGCTTTATCTCCGAAGGCGCCATCCCGTTCGCCGCCAAAGACCCCTTGCGGGTGATCCCGGCGTGCATCGCCGGCGGCGCGTTGACCGGGGCGCTGTCGATGTACCTGGGCTGCAAACTGATGGCACCCCACGGTGGGCTGTTTGTGATGCTGATCCCCAATGCCATCAACCATGCGCTGGCGTACCTGCTGGCCATCGTGGCCGGTAGCCTGTTGACGGCGGTCAGCTACGCCCTGCTCAAGCGCCCTCACACCCAGGAGCTGGTGCTGGCCCCGACCGCCCCGTAGCCAGCAGTGCGGGCTTTATCGTGAGCAGGCACTGCTGAGGCTTGGCACCCAATCTCCTGTGGGGGCGGGCCGGCCCGCGATAGCGGTGGGTCAGGCAACCCTGCCGTAGCAGGCTGTCCGCCATCGCGGGCAGGGCCCACTCCCACAGTTGAACTGTGGGAGTGGGTGGGGTTTTGATTTTCCCTCTGTGGGAGCGAGCCTGCTCGCGATGGCAGCACGCAGTAGGGACAGCTGCTCCCACAGAGGCCCGCCGGTCAGTACACGTCGCGGCGGTAGCGGCCCTGTTCGGTGAGCCGCTCTACGGCGTCATCGCCGAGTACCTCGCGCAGTACCTGGTCCACGCCCGAGGCCATGCCTTGCAGGCTGCCGCAGACGTAGATCGCGGCGCCGTCGGCGAGCCATTGCTTGAGCGGTTCAGCGGCGTCACGCAGGCGATCCTGAACGTAGATTTTCTCCGCCTGATCGCGGGAGAAGGCCAGGTCCAGGCGTTGCAGGTCACCCTCTATCAGCCAATTCTCCAGTTCGCCTTGGCAATGGAAGTCGTGGGCGCGGTGGCGTTCGCCGAACAGCAGCCAGTTGGCCTGTTGGCCGTCGGCGATGCGTGCCTTGAGCAGGCTGCGCAACCCGGCCAGGCCCGTGCCGTTGCCCAGCAGGATCATCGGCAGCGGTTCGCTGGGCAGGTGAAAGCCGCTGTTGCGCTGCACCCGCAGGTGGAGGGCGCTGCCCACCGGGGCATATTCGGTGAGCCAACCGGAGCCCAGGCCGAGGCTGCCGCTGGCGTGGCGTTCCTGGCGCACGAGCAGTTCCAGCACGCCGTCGGCGGCAATCGAGGCAATCGAATACTCGCGCGCGGCCAGGGGCACCAGGGCATCGACCAGGGCTTGGGCATGCAGGCCGACGAGGTGGCTGCGGTTTTCCGGTAACTGGCGGGTGGCCAGGGCCTGTTCCAGGGTTTCCAGCAAACCGTCCAATTGCACCGTGCTGTCGCCGCGCACGCCGAGGCCATCGAGCAAATGCTCCACGGCCCACGGGCAGTTGCGTGGCAGCACTTGCACCAGGTCACCGGCCAGCCAACTGCGCTTGCCCGGTGGCGTCAGCCCCAGCAGGTACACACCTGCGCCGCTGCTGTCGGGGTTGAGCAAGGTGCGTTGGCTCAGGGTCCAGGGCTCGTAGCTCGGCGCTTGCCAGAGGTCGGCCGGGGCGTGCCCGGTCAGTTGCCCCAGTTGCTGCTGCCAGTGGCGTAGGGCGTAGGCGTCGGCGCTGTCCACGTCCACCGGGGCGAACAGGGTGCTGGCGCCATGGTTGCCGAGCCAGGCGTGCAGGCGCCGGGCAAAGCCGCAGAAGTGCGGGTACTGGCGGTCGCCCAGGCCCAGCACGGCGTACTTGAGGTGGCCCAGGCCCAGGGGTTGGCCGAGGATTTTGCGTTCAAAGCCGCGGGCGCTGTCCGGCGCTTCGCCGTCGCCGAAGGTGCTGACGACAAACAGGGCATGGCTAGCCCCTTGCAGGGTTTGCGCGTTGACGTCCGCCAGCGGCACCACCTGGCTTGCTACGCCCGCCGCTTGCAGTTGCCCGGCGGTTTGCCAGGCCAGTTGTTCGGCAAAACCGCTTTGGCTGGCAAACCCGATCAGCCATGCCGGGGCGTTGCTGGCGCTGGGGGCCAGGGCTTGGCGGGCTTGCTTGATCTGGCGTTTCTTGCGGCGCCGGTCCAGGTACAGCAGCCAACCGGTAATAAAGAACAGCGGCATGCTCAGGGCGGCGAGGGTCACCAGAATGCGCCCGGCCAGGCCAAAGTAGCTGCCCACATGCAGGGCATAAATGCTGGCCAACAGTTGCGCCTTGAAGCTTTTATCGGCGTAGCGCTCGTGGCGGCTAACCACGCCGGTGGCCGGGTCGATGCTCAACTGGTTGAGCGCGCGGTCGTGGGGCGAGGTCTTGAGCAGGTAGAACACTGTCGCCGGTTGCCGGGGGCCGGCGGGCATGCGGATGTTGTAGGTGCTCAGGCCCGGGCCGGCGGCGCTGTAGAGGCTGCTCCACAGGGCGGCGTAATCGGCGCTCGGCGGCGGCCCGGCCGGTGGCGCGCCGCGCCCGCCCTTGCGCATCTGCGCGTTGGGGGTGTCCGACAGCAATTTGTTCAAGCCATTGCTGTACCACTGATAGGACCAGGACAGCCCGGTCAGCGCCGCCAGCAGGTAGAACACCAGGCACCAGGTGCCGGCGACGGCATGCAGGTCCCAGTTGAAGCTGCGGCCTTTTTTCGCCCAGTCCAGGGTCAGCCAGGCGCGCCAGTTGCCGACCTGGCGCGGCCAGCGCAGGTACAGGCCCGAGAGGCAGAAGAAAATCAGGAGCAGGGTGCAGGCGCCGGTGATTTGCCGGCCGGTGTCGCCCATGGCCAGGAAGCGGTGCAGTTGCAGCATCAGGCCGAAGAAGCCTTGGCCACGGGCCTCGTCCAGGAAGTCGCCGGTGTAGGGGTCGAAGTAGCGCATCTCACCGCGCCGCTCCCCCGCTGGCGGGGTGAAGAACACCTTGGCGGCGTTGCCGTTTTCGGTATCGACCCACAGCATGGAGACTTTCTTGCCCGAGGCGCCTTCGACTTTTTCCACCAGTTGCACCGGTGGCAACACCCCCGCTACCTGCTTCTCGACGTGCAGCACTTGGGGGTTGAGCGCGCGCAGGATCTCGTCCTGAAACGACACTGCCGCCCCGGTGATGCCCATCAAGGCCAGGACCAGTCCGGCACTGATGCCAAAGAACCAGTGCAACTGGAACAGGGTTTTCTTCAACACATCCACCGCCTCGCCCGTGTGGGCCCATTTTTCACGGCGCGCATTATGCCGTGGGGTTTCGAGAAACATTCTTCTTTACACACAAAAGCCCCACGCATTGGGGGGCGTGAGGCTTTGGCCGTCGCAAGCGGGTTTGCCCGCGCTCTTGTGCCTAGTTCGACACGGGATGAGGGCCGCTGCGCAGCCCGCTTGCCACCGGCTGACCCATCAGAAATGGAAGTTGGTGCTGATTAGCGCCGTACGGCCCGGTGCTTGGTTGGCGAAGTGGGTCGAGAAGGCCTTGTCGTAGTAGCGCTCGTCCGTGAGGTTTTGCACGTTGAGTTGCAGGTCGACGTTCTTGGTCAGTTTGTAGCTGGCCATGGCGTCGTAGCGCACATAGGAATCGACCATGGTGGTGTTGGCCGCGCTGCCGAACACTTCATCGACGTAGAACGCGCCGCCGCCCAGGGTCAGTTTCGGGGTGACGTTGTAAGTGGTCCACAGGCTGGCGCTGTTGCGCGGGGTGTTAGGCAACTGGTTGCCGTCGTTGGCTTTGTTCACGTCGCCGCCATCGACCTGCTTGCCGTCCATGTAGGCGTAGCCGGCGAACACTTGCCATTGCTCGGTGAGTTTGCCGCTGGCCGACAGTTCCAGGCCATCGACGCGGGTGGTACCGACGTTCTCGTAGGAGGTGGTATTGACCTGGACGCGGGCGTTGTCTTTCTCGGTGCGGAAGATTGCAGCGGTCAGGGACAGGCGATCGTGGAACAGGTCCCACTTGGTGCCGATCTCGTAGTTACTGGTTTCTTCAGGCTCCATGTCGCTGCTCAGCAGGTTGCCGGTGCGGTCGCTGCTGTTGGGCAACAGGTTGCCTTCCATGCCTTCGCCCAAGGTCGCACCCGGTGGCGTGGCCGAGGTGGCGTAGGAGGCGTAGATGCTGCCGTTCTCGGTGGGCTTGAACACCACGCCGAACTGGCCGGTGACGAACTCGCTGGTGTCCTTGCCCTTGGCGACCACGCCGTTCTTGTTCACCAGGGTGGCGCCGTTTTTGTCGTAGCTGTCGTATTCGGTGTCGAAGTGGTCGTAGCGCAGGCCCATGTTCACCAGCCATTGCGACGACAGCTCGAGGGTGTCGAACACGTAGATCGCCCGGGTTTTGCCGGTGGTGTCGGTGCCGGCGCGGTTGCGCGAGATGGCGCCGTTCCAGTTGTCGTTGGGGTTCGGGTTGCTCAGGCTGGTGCAGTTGAAACCGCTGGGCGTGCCGATCATCGCCGGGGTGCACTTGGAGCTGTTGTCCGCCGGGGTGGAGCCGGGGGTGGTGTCGGTATCGACGTTGTACGAGCTCTTGACGCTCTTCTCGCGGCTCAACTCGATACCGGTGGAGAAGCTGTTCTTGAAGCCGGCGATGTACACGTCACCAAACAGGTCGGTCTGGTTGGTGGTGGTGGCGGTGTTACTTACGCGGCTGTTGATGCGGCGCCACACGGTGCCGTTGTTGACGTTGCCCTTGCTGTCGTCGGGCTGGGTCAGGATGTAGTCCTGCAGGCTGTTGCCGTGGCGCAGGGTGTTCTTGACGGTTAGCGCGTCGGTGAGGTCATGCTCGATGGCGAAGGTGGTGGTGTCGGTGCGGGTCTTGCGGAAGTCGCGGTTGGCCAGGCCATAAAAGTTGCTGCTGTCGCCACCGGCCCAGGGTTTGTCCGGGTTGGATTTGTTGCGGTCGGCAGGCTTGCCCGACGCCGGCATGGTGTACGGCACGCCCGAGTCGGGCAGGTCGTTGCTTTCGAGGTGGTAGTAGTCGAGGTTGACGCGGGTGTCGGTGCCCAGGCCAAAGGCCAGCGATGGCGTGATGCCCCAGCGGTCGTAGTCGACTTTGTCGCGCCCGGCGACGTTGCTTTCGTGGCTCATCAGGTTCAGGCGCCCGGCGGCGGTGTCCGAGAACTGGTAGTTGCCATCGAGTGTGTAGCGCTGGGTCTGGTCCGAACCCCAGGTGAAGCCGCCATCGAAGCTGTTGCCCAGGTGTGCTTTTTTGCTCACCAGGTTGATGGTGCCGCCGGCCGCGCCACGCCCGCCAATGGCCGAGTTCGGGCCTTTGCTCACTTCGATCGATTCCACGGCGAAGATCTCGCGGCTCTGTGAGCCGGTGTCGCGCACGCCGTCCAGGTAGGTGTCGCCCTGGGCGTCAAAACCACGGATGAACGGGCGGTCGCCCTGGGGGTTGCCGCCTTCGCCGGCGCCGAAGGTGATGCCCGGCACGGTGCGCAGGGCGTCCTGCATCGACAGCGCGCCGGTGTCCTTGAGCACTTGCTGCGGGATCACCGTGACCGAGCGCGGCGTGTCCACCAGTGGCGCGGTGTATTTGGGCGACGAAGCCTTCTGCACTTGGTAGGAGGTTGGCTCCTGGAATTCACCCACCACAGGGGTGGCGTCCAACGCGATGGCGTTGCGCGGCGCCTTTTCATCGGTCTTTTCGGCGGCGTGGGCCATGTGGGCCGCGGATGTGGCGGTGAGCGCCACGCCAATGGCCGAAGCGAGTAGACGCGGTGAGCTGACAGGCAGTTGTGGTAGTTGACGCGACATGTGAATTCCCCTCCCCAAGGATTTGAGGCCGCGGAATATAGGTCAAACAAGTATCGGTATCAATTGAGAGGCATTGCTATTTGCACTGAATTTACGTTCTTTACAATTGGCCTTTACGGTTTTTACATTCTCGTTCGTCTATGGCGTTTTACAGAGCCAATAAGAATCAATACCATTGCGCTCCTTTCGCTCTCAGGTGCCCGCGCCATGTTGCTGCATATCCCCGGTCTGTTTTCCCGTGACGAGGTGGCCCGTATCCGCGAGGCCCTGGAAACCGCCGACTGGGCGGACGGCAAGATCACCGCGGGCTATCAGTCGGCCAAGGCCAAGCACAACCTGCAATTGCCCGAAGGCCACCCGCTAGCCAAGGAAATCGGCGCCGCCATGCTCGAGCGCCTGTGGCAGAACCCGCAGTTCATGTCGGCGGCGCTGCCCCATAAGGTCTTCCCGCCGCTGGTCAACTGCTACACCGCGGGCGGCAGTTTCGATTTCCATATCGACAACGCCGTGCGCCAGCCCCGGGGCAGCGCCGAGCGGGTGCGCACCGACCTGTCCTCGACCCTGTTCTTCAGCGACCCGGACGAATACGACGGCGGCGAGCTGGAAATCCAGGACACCTACGGCACGCAACGGGTCAAGCTGCCGGCCGGCGACCTGGTGCTGTACCCCGGCACGAGCTTGCACAAGGTCAACGCCGTGACCCGTGGCGCCCGCTACGCCTCCTTCTTCTGGACGCAAAGCCTGGTGCGCGAAGACAGCCAGCGCGCCTTGCTGTTTGAAATGGACGGCGCCATCCAGCAACTGACCCAGGACCTGCCCGACCACCCGTCGCTGATCCGCCTCACCGGCACTTACCACAACCTGCTGCGGCGCTGGGTCGAGGTGTAAGCCGTGAATTTTCAACTGCGCCGCGAGGAAGTGCTGAACCTGGCGCAACTGCGGGCCATGCTGGCCGAGAGTCCGGTGCGCGCCGCCCAGGCGATTCTGGTGGCGGCCCGGGCCAATGTGCCCGACGCCCAGGCCTTGCTCGGGCAGATCCTCCTCGACGGCCAGGGCATCGAAAAAGACCCGGCCCTGGCCCTGCGCTGGTTTGGGATCGCCGCCAATGGCGGCCACTTGATGGCACGCAACATGCTCGGCCGTTGCCATGAGCACGGCTGGGGCTGCACCGCCAACGCCAGCGTTGCCGCCGGCCATTACCGCCGCGCCGCCGAGGCCGGGCTGGACTGGGGCCTGTACAACTACGCCAACCTGTTGGCCACCGGGCGCGGGGTGGTGCAAGACCAGGCCCACGCCTTGGCCTGCTACCGCCGCGCCGCCGAACTGGGCCACGCTAAATCCATGAACCTGCTGGGGCGCTACCTGGAAGAGGGCCAGCACTGCCCGGCCGACCCGGTCGCGGCGTTGGAGTGGTACCGGCGTTCTGCCGAGGCAGGGGATTTTCGCGGGCAATTCAGCTATGGCGTGGTGATGGTAGAGCGGGGGCGGATCGAGGAAGGGCTCGTTTGGTTGCGCCAGGCCTTGGTGCTGGGCAACTTGAATTTCTTACGGGTTGCCAGCCAGGCCCTGGGCCAGGCACCCCAACCGCAGGTCAGGGCCTTGGCCCAGGAATATGTGTTGCGACGGATACAGCTGGAGCAGTTGCAAGCCTGAGGCTCAGTGGCGGGGCGGTTCCCCATCCTGGGGCAAGGCAGAGTCTGCACCGCTCTGCCCTTGCCCCCAGATAATTACTCTGAGGTTGCCGAACTTAAGTTCGCCACTGTGCTCGCAGCGTCTCCAGGTGTTTGCGCAACAATGCCGCGTGCACGACGAATGTTTGTATGGTTGCCGCACGATCGTTGGTAGGAACCGCTCCAATAATTTCTAGGAACTTATTTACTGACTCGGCGATCGTTCCAGCTTCCCGCTCATAGGCCTCCCGGGGAGTGACGATACTTTGTACTTCGATCAGTTGCTCTTTGCGTTGTACGTAATCCTTAATGGTGTTGTTGGTTGTGGCCAGATCCTGGCGCCGTGTATCCAGGCGCATTTGCACGCTCTTCCTGGCTTCAATGAGATGGCTGTATTTCATCGCCTCGCTGACTTTGTCCAGCACTTTTGCGGTAATGCTCAGTGCGGCTTTAATCAGCTCGATCTTCGGGTTGGTTAAATTGGCACCTGCCAAGGATTCGGCCGTTAGCAATAAATCCTTGAGAATACCGAAGACGTCCTTGGCCTCAATGATTTTAATTGCCTCATTCAGGCCAAGTTCGTCACTTTCCAGTTCCTCGATGGCTTTTACTAGTTGTTCCTGGCGTGGAGTCTGGGCAGCGATGTCTTTTTCGAGTTCTTTGATTTGGAAGTCATTATTGGTAAGGGTGACTGCCTTGAGGTTATGTAACGCATTGTTTAGGACGGCAGATTGGGGCTTGATCGAGGATAGGCTTGCATTGGTCAGGCGTTGGATTTCGGCGTAGAGCGATGCCGCTGCTTCTTTCTGTTGCTCGGAAGGCGTGCCACTTTCCAGCGTTACGACAGTGTTGTACAGCTCGCTTACTTGATCGTGTTCCAAGAACGAAGGGGCGATGGTGAGCATGTCCAATAGGTGTTTGTCGGTGTTGTTCAATTCCTGCCTGAAACTCTCTAGCTCTTCTGCCAGGACCGGAAGATAAATAGTGCTCAAAGATCTGATTTTATTTTGGATTTCGATTTTGCTTGCATACATGCTAGCCAGGTCGGGGGTTGGATATTTGAAGGTGGTATCAATACTTTTGATCGTCATAAGGTTCTCGCGTTTTATCAGGGTGATGGTGTTGAATAGTCGCCTTAGAGGCATGGGTTAATTGAGTGTTACTGTTCTTCCACTACGTTGTTGAAGGCGGTCAACAAGTCGAAGGCGTGGGTTTTTATCGAGGCCCAGTTGTTCTTCATCTGGTTAAGGCGGCTAACGAATGCCACCAGGAACATGGCATTGGTTACGCCATCCAGCTGGCTGCTGGAGGTGCGCACGTAGTTCTCGATCAGGGCCCATAGGCTTGCCAGGTTGCTCGAGCCGCTGGCGGCGTGGTTGACTCTCAGTTGGAGGTCTTGCAGATGGGTTTCTTGCTCGCGCAGCAAAGCAAGTATGCTGTCGTGTACTTTGATCTCTCTTTCGAGCTCGAACTTATCGGCGGTTAGGGCCTCCGCTTCTTTTCTGGCTTCGGTGGCTTTACCTCCGAAAATTGTACTGGTAATGAGAAGACCTACTGCGCCGCCAAACAATCCCCACCACTTGTCACTGCTGTGCTTTTGGGCTTCGGCGCTTTTCTCTTCAATTCGCTCTTTAAGGACATCCAGCCTCCTGTTCAGTTCGATGGCTTTATCATCGGTCAGGCGACTGGAACTCAAGGCGATTTTTCTAGCCAGAGTCGGGCTGATTTTATTTTGTATTTCGGTGTTGAATGTTTCGATTTCTGCTTTTACGGTTTTAGTGCTTTGGCTGTGTTGCGTTATCACTTGTTTCAAATCATTGACGAGTTCGGCAAGCGGTAGAAGCCGGTGTTGTTCATTTTCCTTAATGCGCAGTTCCGGTAGTTTATCGATCTCCTCGGGAGAGAGGTCGCCAACTTTGCCTGTTGCTTCCAGGTAGCTCGGCAAGCTTTTCAGATAGGTGGTGATTGCATCGCAACTCGTCGTAAAGTTTTCGGCAAATATGTGAAGGTCAGAGCCCACGGTCCTCATGTTCTTTTCAATACTGTCCCATGTATGGGCATGGTCATTGATGGTCTTGTACAGCACTTGCATGTCTGCTGATTTGAGGCCCGCGACATCGAGTGTGTCGTAGTGAAACCTTTGTTCGATCTCCCCAGTGTCGGTGGGGAGTTCCAACGCTACTTTTATATAGCGTTTGATTTTTCGGATGTCGTCGTTAGTCACCAGCAACCCAGGGGCGCGAGTAACGCCGGGTAACTTTCCTGCGGTGGCTTTTACGTAGTCCTGGGTCAGCTGATTAAAGTTTTCTGCTGAAATGTTTTCTATTTCTTTTAAAGCTTGGTTGTTTAGCATGTGATTACCTTTGAATGAGTGGGCGGCGGCAAAAACTGAGTGCAACACCTGACCTTTCCGGTACGGTGTTGCCCCTATGTCTTATTCCGAACTCAGCGTTGAAGAACGCGCCACCATTCAAATCGCTCGTGCCCAAGCGTTCAGCCTG
>NZ_JCBCUW010000031.1:0-73673 GCF_059862525.1 Pseudomonas sp. MF08875 | reverse complement strand
TGAGTCAGCTGCCGGTAATGCGTAGTCATCTGCGCTTGAATCCTTCGGTGTGAGAGCCTGGATTCTACCGGTGGCTGGCTCTCTGCCTCTCGTTTCAAGCGTTGCGCTTATTCTATGAATTCAGGGTCTGATGCCTTCGTTAGACCGTTGGGTAGTTCATAACGTATTCAAGATCATTGCTCAATGTATTGCTCAGGAACGCCCGGGAACAATGGCGATGTGTGCGATTAATCTGTCAGGTATTACTATCGGAGATGAGAGTTTTCTGGACTTTCTGCGGGAGCAATTCAAAACTTACGATATTCCACCAGAAATGATTTGTTTTGAAATAACTGAAACAAGCGCCATCGCCAATCTCGCTAGCGCAATTAGATTTATCAATGAACTCAAGCGCTTAGGTTGCTTTTTTTCATTGGATGATTTTTGTGCCGGGATGTCTTCGTTCGCGTACCTAAAACATTTACCTGTAGACTTCCTGAAGATCGACGGAAGTTTCGTGAAGGATATGTTGGACGATCCGATCAATCGCGCCATGGTCGAAGTTATCAATCACATTGGCCATGTCATGGGTAAACGCACTATTGCCGAGTTCGTTGAGTCACCCCAGATCGAACAAGCGTTATTGGAAATCGGTGTGGACTTTGCTCAGGGTTATATTATTGAGCGCCCACAACTATTTACCTGCGACAGCCTGTTGTGCCGCCCTGTGCGGCCGCAACCGTTGTTGTTCAAGGCGCCCGGCACCTTTCGCTGAACTTACGGCTGATCTTCATCATCACCATCAAAAGGAGCTCGACAGTGATCGATACATTCAACCGCACCGGCCCGCTCATGGACGCCGCCAGTTACCCCGTCTGGGCCCAGAAGCTGATCCGCGAATGCAGCGAGAGCAAGCGCCGGGTCGTCGAGCACGAGTTGTACCAACGCATGCGCGACAACAAACTGGGCGCCAAGACAATGCGCCATTACCTGATCGGCGGCTGGCCGGTGGTTGAGCAGTTTGCCTTGTACATGGCGCAAAACCTGACCAAGACCCGCTTCGCCCGCCACCCCGGCGAAGACATGGCGCGCCGCTGGCTGATGCGTAACATCCGTGTGGAGCTCAACCACGCCGATTACTGGGTCAACTGGAGCCGCGCCCATGGCGTGACGCTGGAGGATTTGCAGGCGCAACAGGTGGCGCCGGAGCTGCACGCCTTGAGCCACTGGTGCTGGCACACCAGTTCGGCCGATTCGCTGATCGTGGCCATCGCGGCCACCAACTACGCCATCGAAGGCGCGACGGGTGAATGGTCGGCGTTGGTGTGTTCCACCGGGGCCTACGCGGCAGCGTTCCCCGAAGAGGCGCGCAAGGGCGCGATGAAGTGGCTGAAGATGCACGCCCAGTACGACGACGCGCACCCTTGGGAGGCGCTGGAGATCATCTGCACCCTGGCCGGAATGAACCCCTCGGCGCAGTTGCAGGTGGAACTGCGCCAGGCCATTTGCAAGAGCTACGACTACATGTACCTGTTCCTGGAACGCTGCATGCAGTTGGAAAAAGCCCCGGTGGCTCGCGCGTGCTTGGCCCTGGCCGACGACTGAAGTGGCCTGGCGGGGTGCCTACCCCGCCATCGCCAAGCGGTTGCGGCCTTCGCGCTTGGCCACGTAGAGGGCGCTGTCGGCGCGGCGGATCAGGCTTTCGGCGGACTCACCGGGCAGCAGGGTGGAGCAGCCGAGGCTGACCGTCAGTTCGATGGGCACCGTGTCGGCCCGATAGTCCTGGGCTTGCGCGGCGTGGCGCAGGCGTTCGCCCACCAGGGCCGCGGCTTCGCGGCTGGTGTTGGAGAGCAGGATCAGGAACTCTTCGCCGCCGAAGCGGAACACCATGTCCACATTACGCAATTGGCCCTTGATCGCCGCGGCCACGGCTTTGAGCACTTTGTCGCCGGCGTTGTGGCCGTGGCTGTCGTTGACCCGTTTGAAGTGGTCGATGTCGAGCATCAGCAGCGACAGCGGTTGCAGGTGGCGGCGCGCCATGTCGATTTCCCGTTGCAGGGTCTGGTCCATGGCGATGCGGTTGCCGGTGCCGGTCAATGGGTCGCGCAGGGCGCTCTGGGTGGCGGCGCGGTAGAGCAGGGCGTTGCGCATCGGGTAGAGCAGGCAGGACAGCAGCGACTCCAGGCTGGCCAACTCTTCCTCGCTAAAGCGCTGGTTACGGCGGAATACCAGTTCACCCAGGTGCTCGCCTTCGTGGCTGAGGCTGTAGCTGACGCAATGGTGGCCGCGTTGGCCGAACTCCAGGCGCAGGTCGCTGGCCTGGTGTTCGTAGCTCAGGGCGTGCAGCGGCACCAGGCGTTGGATCTCACGGAAAAACAACCCCAGGATGCGCTGCGGCTCCAGGCTGGTCTGTAATTGCAGGCCCAGTTGCTGGCGCAGTTGACCCAGGCTGATCGTGCGCTGCACCAGAGGCGATTGCTGCCCAAAGCCCAGGCGCTGCAATTTGGCGCTGTCGAAGTCGATGGCGTGGGTCTGGGTGGGTGATTTCATATGGCACGGGCCCCTGAGCACGAAATGCTGTCTTACAGGCCGAGTGAAAGCTTTGTATCCGCTGATCCATCAGTCCCGTAGGACAAGTGCTATCAGTCTAGTCGGACTCGCTGCCACGCGGCGTGTTTGCAGGGTTTAGAGCGAAAGTCGTGCCATTCGGTTCAGTTTGATAAAACTCGTTTCAATTCAGATGCTTGGATTATTTTGCGGAACACGGCGAGAAGCGCAGTGGCAGAAACTTGGCTGAGATAGGCGCGGGGGGCGGGGAGGGGCAAGTAGCGCGCCGGTAAACCGGCGCGCCACGGGGGTTACTGCGCGTCGAACGCCTGGCCGTTGATCCCGGTGCTGTCCGGGCCCATCAGGTACAGGTAAACCGGCATGATTTCCTCGGGCGTAGGGTTGTTGCCCGGGTTCTCGCCTGGGTACGCCTGGGCGCGCATGCTGGTGCGGGTAGCGCCGGGGTTGATGCTGTTGGAGCGGATCGGCGCTACGGTGTCCACTTCGTCGGCCAGGGTTTGCATCAGGCCTTCGGTGGCGAACTTCGACACCCCATAGGCGCCCCAATACGCGCGGCCCTTGCGCCCGACGCTGCTGGAGGTGAACACCACCGAGGCGTCCTGGGACAGCTTGAGCAGCGGCAGCAGGGTGCTGGTGAGCATGAACATGGCGTTGACGTTGACTTGCATCACGCGCATGAAGTTCTCGCCTGACAGCTGCTCCAGCGGAGTGCGCGGGCCAATGATCGAGGCGTTGTGAAGCAGGCCGTCGAGGTGGCCGAACTCGCTTTCGACCATGGCTGCCAGCTCATCGTATTGATGGGGCAGGGCGGTCTCCAGGTTGAACGGGATCACCACCGGTTGCGGGTGGCCGGCGGCTTCGATCTCGTCGTAGACCTGGGTCAGGTTGGCTTCGGTCTTGCCCAGCAGCAATACGGTGGCACCGTGGGCGGCGTAGGTTTTCGCCGCAGCGGCGCCGATGCCACGACCGGCGCCGGTGACCAGGATGACCCGGCCTTTGAGCAGTTCGGGGCGAGCGGAGTAATCAAACATAGTTAAGCCTCAACAAAACAATAAGCAGGTGGCCGCAAGCGGCGCTCTAGCAGCGGCACAGCGCGTTATCCAGCACCTTGCGCAGTTCCAGCGGGTGGTCCACCACCGCACCGGCGCCCCAGTTGTGGGGGTTGTCGTCGGGGTGGATATAGCCGTAGGTGACGGCGGCGGTCAGGGTGCCGGCGTCGCGGCCCGATTCGATGTCGCGCAGGTCATCGCCCACGAACAGGACGCTGGCCGGGTCGAGGTCGAGCATCTTGCAGGCCAGTGTCAGGGGTTCAGGGTCGGGTTTACTGTTCGTGACGTGGTCCGGGCAGATCAGCAGGGCCGAGCGTTCGGCCAGGCCCAGGCGTTGCATGATCGGTGCGGCGAAGCGCAGTGGCTTGTTGGTGACCACGCCCCAGATCAGGTTGGCCTTTTCCAGGTCGGCCAGCAGTTCGGCCATGCCGTCGAAAAGCTTGGTATGGACGGCGCAGTCCTTGAGGTACAGCTCTAGAAATTCCTGGCGCAGCGCTTCGAAACCGGGCGATTCGGGGTCCATGGCGAAGGTCACTGCAACCATCGCCTTGGCGCCGCCGGAGATTTCGTCGCGGATGTGCTGGTCGGCAATCGGTGCCAGGCCACGGTCGGCGCGCATCCGCTGGCACACCGCGATGAAGTCCGGCGCGGTGTCGAGCAGGGTGCCGTCCATGTCGAAAAGAACCGCTTTGATGGCCATCGGCTTATTCCTCGCGCAGGGTCTGGATCATGTAGTTGACGTCCACGTCGGCGGCCAGTTTGTAGTGCTTGGTCAGCGGGTTGTAGGTCAGGCCGATGATGTCCTTGACGGTGAGGCCGGCGGCGCGGCTCCAGGCGCCCAGTTCGGACGGGCGGATGAACTTCTTGAAGTCGTGGGTGCCACGCGGCAGCAGCTTCATGATGTATTCGGCGCCGATGATGGCGAACAGGTAAGCCTTGGGGTTGCGGTTGATGGTGGACAGGAACACCTGGCCACCGGGTTTGACCATGCGGAAACAGGCGCGGATCACCGAAGACGGGTCGGGCACGTGCTCGAGCATCTCCAGGCAAGTGACCACGTCGAACTGCTCGGGCATTTCTTCGGCCAGGGCTTCGGCGGTGATCTGCCGGTACTCCACGCTCACCCCGGATTCGAGCTGGTGCAGGCGGGCCACCGCCAGGGGCGCTTCGCCCATGTCGATGCCCATCACGGTGGCGCCGCGTTGGGCCATGGCTTCGCTGAGGATGCCGCCGCCGCAACCGATGTCCAGGACCTTCTTGCCGGCCAGTTTGACCCGCTCATCAATCCAGTTGACCCGCAGCGGGTTGATGTCGTGCAGCGGTTTGAACTCGCTTTCGCGGTCCCACCAGCGGTGGGCCAGGGCTTCGAATTTGGCGATTTCTGCGTGGTCAACGTTGCTCATGGGGTCATCCTCTAAATCCAGTGAAAGCGTTGGCGGAGCTTGAGTCGTGGCTCAAGCCCCTTGATTCGGTTGGTGGTGGCCGCCGATGCGTTCGCCCCAGGCGACGGCGGTGGCACACAGTTGCTGCTCGTCCAGGCGCGTCAGGCGGCGGTCTTCAAGTAAGGCTTTACCGGCGACCCAGACATGCGTCACGCAGTCGCGGCCCGTGGCGTAGATCAACTGGGAAACCGGGTCGTAGACGGGTTGCTGGGCCAGGCCGGAGAGGTCGAAGGCCACCAAGTCGGCGGCCTTGCCCACTTCCAGCGAGCCGATGTGCGTATCCAGGCCCAGGGCTCGCGCGCCGTTCAAGGTGGCCATGCGCAGCGCGCGGTGGGCGTCCAGGGCGGTGGCCGAGCCCGCGACAGCCTTGGCCAGCAAGGCTGCGGTGCGGGTTTCACCGAGCAGGTCGAGGTCGTTGTTGCTGGCTGCGCCATCGGTGCCGACGGCCACGTTGACGCCCGCCAGCCACAAGCGCTCCACCGGGCAGAAGCCGCTGGCCAGTTTCAGGTTCGATTCCGGGCAGTGGATCACGCTGCTGTTACTTTCTACCAGCAAAGCCAGGTCGTCATCGCTGACCTGGGTCATGTGCACGGCCTGAAAGCGTGGCCCCAGCAGGCCCAGGCGTGCGAGGCGGGCCAGGGGCCGCTCCTGGTTCTGCTCCAGGGCCTGGTGCACTTCGAAGGCGGTTTCGTGGACGTGCATCTGGATCGCAGCGTCCAGTTCTTCGGCGATGACCCGCACTTTTTCCAGGCTTTCATCACCCACGGTGTACGGCGCGTGGGGGCCGAGGGCGATGGTGATGCGCGGGTGGTGCTTGAGCTCGCCGAACAGCGCGATGGCTTGGCGCAGGGCTTCGTCGGCGTCGCTGGCGCCGGGGATCGGGAAGTCGAGGATAGGCATGGCGATTTGCGCGCGGATGCCGCTGTTGTGCACGCGTTCGCACGCGACTTTGGGGAAGAAGTACATATCCGAGAAGCAGGTGATGCCGCCCTTGAGCTGTTCGGCGATGGCCAGGTCGGTGCCATCACGGACGAAGGCTTCATCGACCCACTTGCCCTCGGCGGGCCAGATGTGGTTTTCCAGCCAGGTCATCAGCGGCAGGTCGTCGGCCAGGCCACGGAACAGGGTCATTGCCGCGTGCCCGTGGGCATTGACCAGGCCGGGGCTCATGAGCATGCCGGGCAATTCGCGCACTTCTTGCGCCTTGAGCTTCAGGGCCTGGGCCCTGGGGCCGATAAACACAATACGGCCCTCGCGGATGCCCAGGCCGTGGTCCTTGAGCACAACGCCGGCCGGCTCCACAGGTACCAGCCAGGTCGGCAGCAGCAAGAGGTCGAGCGCAGGGGCAGAGATTGGCATCGTGGCAGGGTTCCGCGGCTTTTATAGAGGACGGCGAAGTATACCCGAGCGTCTTCGCGGGGGGATCGCTATAATCGGCCGCTTTTGTTCTTGAGTGGGGAGTCAGGCATGCGCGATCGACTGTTGGCGGCGGAGAAGGTGAAGGCCATCGATTGGCGCGATGGCGCCCTGTACCTGCTCGACCAGCGCATCCTGCCGTTCGAGGAGCGCTGGATCGCCTACACCAGCGCCGCCGGTGTGGCCGAGGCCATCCGCACCATGGTGGTGCGCGGCGCGCCAGCCATCGGCATCAGCGCCGCCTATGGCGTGGTGCTGGCCGCCCGCGAGCGCTTTGCCGCCGGCGGTGATTGGCAGGTGGAGCTGGAAGAGGACTTCGCCCTGCTCGCCGATTCTCGGCCCACGGCAGTCAACCTGTTCTGGGCCCTGAACCGCATGAGCGATCGCCTGTACCGCCTCAAGGGCAACGCCGACCCCTTGGCGGCGCTGGAGGCTGAGGCTCTGGCCATTCACGAGAGCGACCGCGAAGCCAACCTGACCATGGCGCAACTGGGGGTGGACCTGATCCGCCGGCACCAGGGCAACGCCCAGGCGATCCTCACCCACTGCAACACCGGGGCCCTGGCCACCGGCGGCTTCGGCACAGCGCTTGGGGTGATTCGCGGGGCCTGGATCGAAGGCATGGTGGAACGGGTCTACGCCGACGAAACCCGGCCCTGGCTGCAAGGCTCGCGCCTGACGGCGTGGGAGCTGGCCAACGAAGGCATCCCGGTGACCCTCAATGCCGACTCCGCGGCGGCCCACATCATGAAAACCAAAGGCATCACCTGGGTCATCGTCGGCGCCGACCGCATCACCGCCAATGGCGACGTGGCGAACAAGATCGGCACCTACCAACTGGCGGTGAACGCCATGCACCACGGCGTGCGCTTCATGGTGGTGGCGCCCAGCTCGACCATCGACATGAGCCTGGCCAGCGGCGACGAAATTCCCATCGAAGAGCGCGACGGCAGCGAGCTGCTGGAGGTCGGTGGCAAGCGCGTGGGGGCGGACGTGGAAGCGTACAACCCGGTATTCGACGTGACGCCGGCGGACCTGATTGACGCGATCGTCACCGAAAAGGGCATTGTCGAGCGGCCCGATATGGCGAAAATGGCCCAGTTGATGTGCCGCAAACGCCTGCATTGATGGGCGATTCTGGTTGATGAATGGCTCTCGCGAGCAAGCTCGCTCCCGCGGGTAAGGGTTTTGGTGGGAGCGAGCCTGCTCGCGATAGGGGCCGCACAGCCAGCCAAACCGCCCCAATCGGCCGCCAATTCTGCATTCGCCCCCGCTCTGAGCTTCTCTCGTCGCCCTCAAGCCCGTCATCGCTCATCTAACTACGCTCCATGCGCATCAGAGGGATAGGTGCGTGGCGGCGATTGTGATACCATCCGGCGTTTTCCGAGATAGCCCCAAGGGGTTGTCTTTACTGCGCAAATCCGTGGTGCAACTCGTTGATTTGTCGTAAGTCGATGCATGGCATAAAGCCTGCACCGGCGAGCTTCGTTCGTCCCATATGGATGTGACGAGGTTTCACCAGAAAAAGGAATCAGGCTTCTCATGGGCGAACTGGCCAAAGAAATCATCCCGGTCAATATCGAAGACGAGATGAAGCAGTCCTACCTCGACTACGCAATGAGCGTAATTGTCGGGCGGGCACTGCCTGATGCGCGTGATGGCTTGAAGCCCGTGCATCGTCGCGTGCTCTTCGCGATGAGCGAACTGGGTAACGACTGGAACAAGCCATACAAGAAATCGGCCCGTGTCGTCGGCGACGTGATCGGTAAGTACCACCCCCACGGTGATACCGCGGTCTACGACACCATCGTGCGTATGGCCCAGCCTTTCTCCCTGCGCTACCTGCTGGTGGACGGCCAGGGCAACTTCGGTTCGGTGGACGGCGACAACGCCGCGGCCATGCGATACACCGAAGTGCGCATGACCAAGCTGGCCCACGAGTTGCTGGCCGACCTGCACAAGGAAACCGTGGACTGGGTGCCGAACTACGACGGCACCGAAATGATCCCCGCGGTCATGCCCACCAAGATCCCCAACCTGCTCGTCAACGGCTCCAGCGGTATCGCCGTGGGCATGGCGACCAACATCCCGCCGCACAACCTCGGTGAAGTCATCGACGGTTGCCTGGCCCTCATCGACAACCCCGAGCTGACCGTCGATGAGCTGATGCAATTCATTCCCGGCCCGGATTTCCCCACCGCCGCGATCATCAACGGTCGCGCCGGCATCATCGAGGCCTATCGCACCGGTCGCGGGCGCATCTACATGCGTGCCCGCTCGATCATCGAAGACATCGACAAGGTCGGTGGCCGCCAGCAGATCGTCATCACCGAGCTGCCGTACCAGTTGAACAAGGCTCGCCTGATCGAGAAGATCGCCGAGCTGGTCAAGGAAAAGAAACTCGAAGGCATCACCGAGCTGCGTGACGAGTCCGACAAGGACGGCATGCGCGTCGTGATCGAGCTGCGCCGTGGCGAAGTGCCTGAGGTGATCCTCAACAACCTCTACGCCCAGACCCAGTTGCAAGCGGTGTTCGGTATCAACATCGTCGCGCTGATCGACGGCCGCCCGCGCATCCTGAACCTCAAGGACCTGCTGGAAGCCTTCGTGCGTCACCGCCGCGAAGTCGTCACCCGGCGCACCGTGTTCGAGCTGCGCAAGGCCCGCGAGCGTGGCCACATCCTGGAAGGCCAGGCCGTTGCCCTGTCGAACATCGACCCGGTCATCGCCCTCATCAAGGCCTCGCCGACTCCGTCGGAAGCCAAGGAAGCCCTCATCAAGATGCCGTGGGAATCCAGCGCCGTCGTGGCGATGGTGGAGCGCGCCGGCGCCGATTCCTGCCGTCCCGAGACCCTGGACCCGCAATACGGCCTGCGCGACGGCAAGTATTTCCTGTCGCCGGAACAGGCCCAGGCCATCCTGGAACTGCGCCTGCATCGTCTGACCGGCCTGGAACACGAAAAGCTGCTGGCCGAGTACCAGGAAATCCTCAACCAGATCGGCGAGCTGATCCGCATCCTCAACAGTGCCGTGCGCCTGATGGAAGTGATTCGCGAAGAACTGGAAGTGATCCGCGCCGAATACGGCGACGTGCGCCGCACCGAGATCCTCGATGCGCGCCTGGACCTGACCCTGGGTGACATGATCCCGGAAGAAGAGCGCGTGGTGACCATTTCCCACGGCGGTTATGCCAAGACCCAGCCGCTCGCTGCCTACCAGGCCCAGCGCCGTGGCGGTAAAGGCAAGTCGGCGACCGGCGTCAAGGATGAGGACTACATTGCTCACCTGCTGGTCGCCAACAGCCACACCACGCTCCTGCTGTTCTCCAGCAAGGGCAAGGTGTACTGGCTCAAGACCTATGAAATCCCGGAGGCCTCCCGCGCCGCCCGTGGCCGCCCATTGGTCAACCTGCTGCCGCTGGGTGAGGGTGAGTACATCACCACCATGCTGCCGGTCGAGGAATACACCGAAGGTCACTTCATCTTCATGGCAACGGCCGACGGCACCGTGAAGAAGACCCCGCTGGAGCAGTTCAGCCGCCAACGCAGCGTGGGCCTGATCGCCCTGGAACTGGACGAAGGCGACGTGCTGATTAGCGCCGCGATCACCGATGGCCAGCGCGAAGTCATGCTGTTCTCCGACGGTGGCAAGGTGACACGCTTCAAGGAATCGGATGTACGTGCCATGGGCCGTACCGCCCGTGGTGTGCGCGGCATGCGTCTGCCAGAAGGGCAGAAGCTGATTTCCATGCTGATCCCCGAAGAAGGCAGCCAGATCCTCACTGCTTCGGCCCGCGGCTACGGCAAGCGCACCGCCATCAGCGAGTTCCCCGAGTACAAACGTGGCGGGCAGGGCGTGATCGCCATGGTCAGCAACGAGCGTAACGGTCGCCTGGTGGGCGCGGTGCAGGTGCTCGACGGCGAGGAGATCATGCTGATTTCCGACCAGGGCACGCTGGTGCGTACGCGGGTCGACGAAGTCTCCAGCCTGGGCCGCAACACCCAGGGCGTGACCCTGATTAAGTTGGCCAGCGACGAAACGCTGGTGGGCCTTGAGCGGGTGCAGGAGCCTTCGGAAGTGGAAGGTGAAGAGTTCGATGGCGATGAGGCCGAGTTCGAGGCCGGCGCCGTGAGCGACGAGGCGGGTGAGAGCCAACCGCTTGGTGCTGCCGCTGACGAAGAACCGCAGGAGTAAGCGGACACCCAGGGGGCGGATGAGAATTCGCCCCCTTGTTGTTTGTGTATGTGGGGGCGGGCTTGTCCGCGATGGCGTTATTGCTGCCGACAGCTATGTAGCGGTTGTATCGACTTCATCGCGGGCAAGCCCGCTCCCACGTCCGAGCAAGCATGAACTGAAGATTTATTGCACCACCCCCACCAGATCAGAGTGAGATTGGATGTGAGCAAGAGAGCTTATAACTTCTGTGCCGGTCCCGCGGCGCTTCCTGAAGCAGTCCTGCAGCGCGCGCAGGGTGAACTCCTCGATTGGCACGGCAAGGGCCTGTCGGTCATGGAAATGAGCCATCGCAGCGACGAATTCGTGTCCATCGCCACCAAGGCCGAGCAGGATCTGCGCGACCTGCTGGACATCCCGTCTAACTACAAAGTGCTGTTTCTACAAGGGGGCGCCAGCCAGCAGTTTGCCCAGATCCCCCTCAACCTGCTGCCGGAAAACGGCTCGGCCGACTATATCGACACCGGTATCTGGTCGCAGAAAGCCATTGAAGAGGCCTCGCGCTACGGTCACGTCAACGTCGCCGCCACCGCCAAGCCCTACGACTATTTCGCCATTCCCGGCCAGAACGAGTGGCAACTGAACCGTGACGCGGCCTACGTGCACTACGCGCCGAACGAAACCATCGGTGGCCTGGAGTTCAATTGGGTGCCCGAGACCGGCGACGTACCGTTGGTGGCCGACATGTCCTCGGACATCCTCTCGCGCCCTGTGGATATCTCCCGTTTCGGCATGATCTACGCCGGTGCGCAGAAAAACATCGGCCCCAGCGGTATCGTCGTCAACATCATCCGCGAAGACCTGCTGGGCCGCGCCCGTCCCCTGTGCCCGACCATGCTCGACTACAAGGTCGCGGCCGACAACGGCTCGATGTACAACACCCCGCCGACCTTGGCCTGGTACTTGTCCGGCCTGGTGTTCGAGTGGCTCAAGGAGCAGGGCGGCGTGGCGGCCATCGGCAAGCTCAATGAGGTCAAGCAGCGCACCTTGTATGACTTCATCGACGCCAGTGGCCTGTACAGCAACCCAATCAATAAAACCGATCGCTCCTGGATGAACGTGCCGTTCCGCCTGGCCGACGACCGTCTCGACAAGCCGTTCTTGGCCGGCGCCGAGGCCCGTGGGCTGCTGAACCTCAAGGGCCACCGTTCGGTGGGCGGCATGCGCGCTTCTATCTATAACGCCGTGGACATCCACGCGGTCAACGCGCTGGTGGCGTACATGGCAGAGTTCGAGAAGGAACACGGCTGATGTCCGAGCAAGAACTCAAGGCCCTGCGCCTGCGCATCGATAGCCTGGATGAGAAAGTCCTAGAGCTGATTAGCGAGCGCGCGCGCTGTGCCCAGGAAGTGGCACGGGTGAAAATGGCCTCCCTGGCCGAGGGCGAAGTGCCGGTGTTCTATCGCCCCGAGCGCGAAGCCCAGGTGCTCAAGCGCGTGATGGAGCGCAACCAGGGGCCGCTGGGTAACGAAGAGATGGCGCGGTTGTTCCGCGAGATCATGTCCTCGTGCCTGGCCCTGGAGCAGCCGCTCAAAGTCGCGTATCTGGGGCCGGAAGGCACCTTCACCCAGGCTGCGGCCATGAAGCATTTCGGCCACGCGGTCATCAGCAAGCCCATGGCGGCCATCGATGAAGTGTTCCGTGAAGTAGCGGCCGGGGCGGTGAACTTTGGCGTAGTCCCGGTGGAAAACTCCACCGAGGGTGCGGTCAACCACACCCTCGACAGTTTCCTCGAGCACGACATGGTGATCTGTGGCGAAGTCGAGTTGCGTATCCACCACCACTTGCTGGTGGGCGATAACACCAAGACCGACAGCATCAGTCGCATCTACTCCCACGCCCAGTCCCTGGCCCAGTGCCGTAAGTGGCTGGACGCCCATTACCCGAATGTCGAGCGCGTGGCGGTGTCCAGCAACGCCGAAGCGGCCAAGCGGGTCAAGGGTGAGTGGAATTCGGCGGCCATCGCTGGCGACATGGCGGCGGGCCTCTATGGCCTGACGCGCTTGGCGGAAAAAATCGAGGATCGCCCGGATAACTCCACGCGCTTCCTGATGATCGGCAGCCAGGAAGTGCCGCCGACGGGCGACGACAAGACCTCCATCATCGTCTCGATGAGCAACAAACCGGGGGCCTTGCACGAATTGCTGGTGCCGTTCCACGACAACGGCATCGACCTGACGCGGATCGAGACCCGTCCTTCGCGCAGCGGTAAATGGACCTACGTGTTCTTCATCGATTTTATCGGCCATCACCGCGACCCACTGGTCAAGGGCGTGCTGGAAAAAATCAGTCAGGAGGCCGTGGCACTCAAGGTGCTGGGTTCCTACCCCAAAGCAGTTCTTTAAGGGCGTTGATAATGAGTGGCGACTTCCTCGCACTGGCGCAGCCGGGCGTGCAACAACTTTCGCCTTACGTTCCGGGCAAGCCTGTGGACGAACTGGCACGTGAGCTGGATATCGATCCGGCCCGCATCGTCAAACTGGCCAGCAACGAAAACCCGCTAGGCGCCAGCCCCAAGGCACTTGCAGCGATCAGCGCCGAACTGGCGCAATTGACCCGCTATCCCGATGGCAACGGCTTTGCCCTCAAGTCCCTGTTAGCCGAGCAGTGCCGCGTGGAACCGGACCAGGTGACCCTGGGCAATGGCTCCAACGACATCCTCGAGTTGGTGGCGCGGGCCTACCTGGCGCCGGGCCTCAATGCGGTGTTCAGCGAGCACGCGTTCGCGGTGTACCCCATCGTCACCCAGGCTGTGGGCGCAGAGGCCCGAGTGATCCCGGCCATCGACTGGGGTCATGACCTGTCGGCGATGCTTGAAGCCATCGACAGCAATACCCGCGTGGTTTTCATCGCCAACCCGAATAATCCGACGGGCACCTGGTTCAGCGCCGAGGCCCTGGACGAGTTTCTGCAGGACGTGCCCGAGCGGGTGCTGGTGGTGCTCGACGAGGCTTACATCGAATACGCCGAGGGCAGCGACCTGCCCGATGGCCTGGATTTTCTCGCGGCCTATCCGAACCTTTTGGTTTCGCGCACGTTCTCCAAGGCCTATGGCCTGGCGGCATTGCGGGTCGGCTACGGTTTGTCCTCGGCCGTGGTCGCCGATGTGCTGAACCGTGTGCGCCAGCCTTTCAACGTCAATAGCCTGGCCCTGGCCGCAGCCTGCGCCGCGTTGCAGGACAGCGAGTATCTGGAGCAAAGCCGCCGGTTGAACGAGGCGGGCATGGCCCAGCTTGAAGCCGGTTTGCGCGAGCTGGGCCTGGGCTGGATTCCTTCCCGTGGCAACTTCCTTTGTGTGGACCTGAACCGGGTGGCAGCGCCCGTGTTCCAGGGCCTGCTGCATGAAGGCGTGATCGTGCGTCCGGTGGCCAATTACGGCATGCCGAACCACCTGCGCGTGACCGTTGGCCTGGCCGCGGAAAACGCCCGCTTCCTCGAGGCGCTGGCCAAGGTCCTGGCCCGTGGTTGATGTCACCGCGCTGCAATCTGCTGCACCTATGATCGGGCGCTTGGTGGTGGTGGGCCTGGGGCTGATCGGCGGGTCCTTCGCCAAAGGCCTGCGTGAAAGCGGGCTGTGTGGCGAAGTGGTTGGCGTCGACCTCGACCCGCAGTCGCGCAAGCTGGCAGTGGAGCTGGGTGTCGTCGACCGCTTTGAAGAAGACCTGGTTGCAGCCTGCGAAGGCGCGGATGTGATCCAGTTGGCGGTGCCGATCCTGGCCATGGAAAAACTGCTGCTGCGCTTGGCTGGCATGCAGCTGGGGCAGGCGATCCTGACGGACGTCGGCAGCGCCAAGGGCAATGTCGTGCGTGCGGCCAGCGTGGCGTTTGGCCAGATGCCGGCACGGTTCGTGCCGGGCCATCCGATTGCCGGCTCCGAGCAGAGCGGGGTGGAGGCGTCCAACGCGCAACTGTTCCGCCGCCACAAAGTGATCCTGACGCCGCTGGCGCAAACCGATCCGGGTGCGTTGGCGGTGGTCGACCGTTTGTGGCGCGAACTGGGCGCCGATGTCGAGCACATGCAGGTCGAGCGCCACGACGAAGTGCTGGCGGCGACCAGCCATTTGCCGCATTTGCTGGCGTTCGGCCTGGTCGATTCGCTGGCCAAGCGCAATGAAAACCTGGAGATCTTCCGTTACGCTGCGGGTGGTTTCCGCGATTTCACAAGAATCGCCGGCAGCGACCCGGTTATGTGGCACGACATCTTTCTCGCCAATCGCGATGCTGTCCTGCGCACACTCGATACATTTCGCAGCGACCTCGACGCCTTGCGCGACGCGGTCGATGCAGGGGATGGGCACCAACTGTTGGGCGTCTTTACGCGCGCCCGGGTTGCCCGCGAGCATTTCAGTAAAATCCTGGCCCGCCGGGCCTATGTGGACGCTATGAACTCCAACGATCTGATTTTCCTGGCAAATCCTGGTGGCCGCCTGACTGGGCGGATCCGTGTACCGGGCGATAAATCCATTTCCCACCGCTCGATCATGCTGGGCTCCCTCGCCGAGGGCACCACCGAAGTCGAAGGGTTTCTTGAAGGCGAAGACGCCTTGGCAACCATCCAGGCGTTCCGCGACATGGGCGTGGTGATCGAAGGCCCGCACCATGGTCGTGTCACCGTTCACGGCGTAGGCTTGCACGGCTTGAAACCCGCGCCGGGCCCGATCTACTTGGGCAACTCCGGTACATCGATGCGCCTGCTCTCGGGGCTGTTGGCCGCCCAGAGTTTTGACAGCACCCTCACGGGCGATGCTTCGCTGTCTAAGCGGCCGATGAATCGGGTAGCCAATCCCCTGCGGGAAATGGGCGCCGTGATCGAAACCGCCGCCGAAGGCCGACCGCCCATGGTGATCCGTGGTGGTCACCCGCTTAAAGGCCTGACCTACAGCATGCCGATGGCCAGCGCCCAGGTTAAATCCTGCCTGCTGCTGGCGGGGCTCTATGCCGAAGGCAAGACCACTGTTACCGAGCCAGCACCGACCCGCGACCACACCGAACGCATGCTGCGTGGTTTTGGCTACCCGGTGGCGGTGGATGGCGCCACCGCTTCGGTCGAGTCCGGGCATAAGCTGACCGCAACCCATATCGAAGTACCGGGGGATATTTCCTCTTCCGCGTTCTTCCTGGTGGCAGCGTCCATTGCCGAAGGTTCCGAGCTGGTGCTTGAGCACGTCGGCATAAACCCGACTCGCACTGGCGTCATCGACATCCTGCGTTTGATGGGGGCTGATATCACCCTGGAAAACCAGCGAGAGGTCGGTGGCGAGCCGGTGGCGGATCTGCGCGTGCGCGCGGCGCAGCTCAAGGGTATTGAGATTCCTGAAGAGCTGGTTCCGCTGGCGATCGACGAGTTCCCGGTGCTGTTCATCGCTGCGGCGTGTGCGCAAGGACGTACTGTGCTGCGTGGCGCTGAGGAGCTGCGGGTGAAAGAGTCCGATCGCATTCAGGTCATGGCGGATGGCCTACTGACATTGGGCGTCAAGTGCGAGCCGACGCCGGACGGCATCATCATCGATGGCGGCCTGATCGGCGGCGGAGAAGTACACGGTCACGGCGATCACCGCATCGCCATGGCCTTCAGCGTCGCCTCCTTGCGCGCCACTGCACCGATCCGCATCCATGACTGCGCCAACGTCGCGACCTCCTTCCCCAACTTTCTCGCGCTATGCGCGCAGGTCGGCATCCGCGTCGCGCAAGAGGCTCAGTCGTGAATATCAAAGCGCCGGTTATTGCCATTGATGGGCCAAGCGGCTCGGGTAAAGGCACTATTGCCGGAATCCTGGCTAAGCGTTTGGGCTGGAACTTGCTGGACTCCGGTGCCCTTTACCGTTTGCTGGCCTTTGCTGCGAGCAATCATGGCGTCGACCTGACTAATGAAGAGTTGCTCAAACAACTCGCCGCTCATCTGGACGTGCAGTTCATTGCCGCCACTGATGGCCAGTTGCAGCGCACGATCCTGGAAGGCGACGAAGTCAGCAACGCCATCCGCACCGAAACCGTTGGTGCCGGTGCCTCCCAGGTGGCGGCGTTGCCAGCGGTGCGCGAAGCCCTGCTGCAACGCCAGCGCGCGTTTCAGGAGGCCCCAGGCCTGGTGGCCGATGGCCGCGATATGGGTACGGTGGTGTTCCCCGATGCCCCGTTGAAGATTTTCCTGACCGCCAGCGCCGAGGAGCGGGCGCGTCGCCGTTACTTGCAGTTGAAGGCCAAGGGCGATGATGTTAGTCTGTCGAGTCTGCTAGATGAGATCCGTGCGCGCGATGAGCGCGATACCCAGCGAGCAGTAGCCCCGCTCAAACCGGCGGCTGACGCTATACAGCTGGATTCCACGGAGTTGTCCATCGAGCAGGTGCTGGAACGCATCATGAGCGAGATCGCCATTCGCGATATCGCCGGGTGACCAAGAAATACCGCAGGGGACTCCAGGCATAGTCCTGCGGCTTTTCTTTTATATGAACGTAACCCACATCGTCTGGGATGTGGCAGATGGGCGTATTCTTCGCCCTTATCAACAGGAATTAAAATGAGCGAAAGCTTTGCGGAACTCTTTGAAGAAAGCCTAAAAACCCTGAACCTTCAGGCAGGCTCCATCATCACCGGTGTTATCGTTGATATCGATTACCAAGCTCGCTGGGTAACCGTTCACGCTGGTCTGAAGTCTGAAGCACTCATCCCGCTTGAGCAGTTTTACAATGACGCTGGCGACCTGACTATCAACGTCGGTGACGAAGTTCACGTTGCTCTGGACTCGGTTGAAGACGGCTTCGGTGAAACCAAGCTCTCCCGTGAAAAAGCCAAGCGCGCTGAATGCTGGATTGTTCTGGAAGCAGCCTTCGCAGCCGAAGAAGTGGTCAAGGGCGTTATCAACGGTAAGGTTAAAGGCGGCTTCACTGTCGACGTTAACGGCATCCGTGCGTTCCTGCCAGGTTCTTTGGTCGACGTTCGTCCAGTGCGCGACACCACGCACCTGGAAGGCAAAGAGCTGGAATTCAAGGTCATCAAGCTGGATCAGAAGCGCAACAACGTTGTCGTTTCCCGTCGTAGCGTCCTGGAAGCAGAGAACTCCGCCGAGCGTGAAGCTCTGCTGGAATCCCTGCAAGAAGGCCAGCAAGTCAAAGGTATCGTCAAAAACCTCACCGATTACGGCGCATTCGTCGATCTGGGTGGCGTCGATGGCCTGCTGCACATTACCGACATGGCTTGGAAGCGTATCAAGCATCCTTCCGAAATCGTCAACGTTGGCGACGAGATCGATGTCAAGGTTCTGAAATACGATCGCGAACGCAACCGTGTTTCTCTGGGCCTCAAGCAACTGGGCGAAGATCCATGGGTTGCTATCAAAGCCCGTTACCCAGAAAGCACTCGCGTTACCGCACGTGTTACCAACCTGACCGACTACGGCTGCTTCGCTGAGCTGGAAGAAGGCGTTGAAGGCCTGGTTCACGTTTCGGAAATGGACTGGACCAACAAGAACATCCACCCTTCGAAAGTCGTACAAGTTGGCGACGAAGTGGAAGTTATGGTTCTGGACATCGACGAAGAGCGTCGTCGTATCTCCCTGGGCATCAAGCAGTGCAAATCTAACCCATGGGAAGATTTCTCTGGCCAGTTCAACAAGGGCGATAAAATCTCCGGCACCATCAAGTCGATCACCGATTTCGGTATCTTCATTGGTCTGGACGGCGGCATCGACGGCCTGGTTCATCTGTCCGACATTTCCTGGAACGAAGTGGGCGAAGAAGCCGTGCGTCGTTTCAAGAAGGGCGACGAACTGGACACCGTTATCCTGTCGGTTGACCCGGAGCGTGAGCGCATCTCGCTGGGTATCAAGCAACTGGAAAGCGATCCGTTCTCCGAGTACGTTCAAGAGAACGACAAAGGCGCAATCGTTAAAGGCATTGTGAAAGAAGTTGACGCTAAAGGCGCCATCATCACTTTGGCCGACGATATCGAAGCGACTCTGAAAGCTTCCGAAATCAGCCGTGACCGTGTTGAAGACGCGCGTAACGTGCTGAAAGAAGGCGAAGAAGTAGAAGCCAAGATCATCAGCGTTGACCGTAAGAGCCGCGTAATCCAGCTCTCCATCAAGTCGAAAGACGATGCTGAAGAGAAAGAAGCAATCCAGAGCCTGCGCGACAAGCCAGCTACCTCTGACATTGCTGCTGGTCCTACCACTCTGGGTGACCTGTTGCGTGCACAGATGGAAAAACAGAACTAAGTTCTGTCGGACCATAGAAAAGGGCGGCTTCGGTCGCCCTTTTTTGTGCCTGCGATTTGATGGTTCTTTTCCCTCGGATGCTCTCGACCTCATGTGGCTGATCGCAAGAAACCAACTGCTGCTCCCAGTATCTATTTCCTTGTGTGCGCCTATATTTCAATCGGGTCTAAGCTTTGAGCGAAGCGCATGCTGTTTTGTTGGGTTTCTGGCCGAGGGCGCGAAATGAAGGGCTTTTGTATCGTTATTACGAGTTTGATTCTGCTGGGCTGTACAACTGGGGCTAAAACCCATGTGGTGCGCGGAGTCAGTGGTGTGGAAATTAACTGCTCCGGGCTAGGATCGAGCTGGGAGAGGTGCTACAAGCGCGCCGCAAGAGAGTGTGGTACCGCTGGCTACAAAGTGATTACTAAATCGAGCGACGTGAATGAGGAGCCTGGTGATTACCTCTTTGGCTGGAACCCGGCTGGGTATTTATCGCGCAACATGCTGGTTATCTGTCGGTGAGGTTTTTCACGCTTATGAAGGGTGAAAGATGGCGCGAAGCGGTTTGTCAGCCTTGTCTGCTAGGGCGTAAAGATAAGTCAATATGTAGGCTGTTCAAAATCTCTCCCGCATGCTAAAACCTTTGGAGCGCTGATCTAGCTGCTTGAAAAAGAAGGGAAAAATATGACGAAGTCGGAGTTGATCGAACGAATTGTCACCCATCAAGGGCTGCTCTCATCTAAGGATGTAGAGTTGGCCATCAAGACCATGCTTGAGCAAATGTCCCAGTGCCTGGCCACCGGTGATCGAATCGAGATCCGGGGTTTTGGTAGCTTCTCCCTGCATTACCGCGCGCCACGGGTTGGCCGTAACCCAAAAACTGGTCAATCGGTCAGTCTCGACGGAAAGTTCGTGCCCCATTTCAAACCGGGTAAAGAGTTGCGCGATCGAGTGAATGAAGAAGAGGAAGAAGGGCTTTGATTAGAAGCCAAGGAGCAACTCATGCGTAATCTGAGCCGTAGTATGCTGGCTGTCACAGGGCTATTGTTGGTTCTGGTAATTCTCACCTTTATGCTTGAAAATCAACAGCCTGTTTCCCTGCTGTTTCTGGGGTGGGCAGCCCCGCAACTACCTGTATCGGTGGTGGTGGTGATTGCGTTGCTTATTGGTATGTTGGCTGGCCCTCTCTTAAGGCTATTCCTTGGGCGCCAGTCCAGGCTTCATAAACGTATGGTTTGATTTTTTTCATCCTGAGTTTTGGCCGACTAATCGTGAAAGCGCCACCTGCAGGGCTGTTAGGTAGAATTGTAGGTGCGTATTTATTGTCTGTACCAGCAGTCTTCGGTATGACTAATTTTTATATTTTCTGGTTGTAGGAAAGTTGTACCGGAATGCTGACGGAAGCTTCGCTCATGATTACTTCAGGTCGCAAAGGCATTATTCTCGCGGGCGGCTCAGGCACGCGCTTACACCCATTGACCTTGGGCGTCTCCAAGCAGATGTTGCCTATCTATGACAAACCGATGATTTTTTATCCACTATCGGTATTGATGCTTACGGGCATGAGAGAAATTCTCATTATCTCCACGCCTGAGGATTTGCCTAGCTTTCGCAAGCTCCTCGGTGATGGCAGTTTGTACGGTATCCACCTTACTTATGCCGAGCAGGCGCGCCCGGAGGGATTGGCCCAAGCATTTATTATTGGCGAAGAGTTTATTGGCAAAGATCCATGTTGCTTGATTCTTGGGGACAATATTTTCTACGGACAGCACTTTTCTGATAATTTGCGCGTCGCTAATGCTCGAACCCACGGTGCAACGGTCTTTGGGTATCACGTGTCTGATCCGGAGCGGTTCGGCGTCGTAGAGTTCGATGGCGATGGACAGGCGCTGAGTATTGAGGAAAAGCCGCTCAAGCCAAAGTCAAACTATGCCGTTACAGGCTTGTATTTTTACGATAACCAGGTTGTTGATATCGCCAAAAGCATTAAACCTTCTGCCCGCGGCGAGCTTGAAATCACGGATGTCAGCCTGGCTTATCTCCAGCAGGGTTCTTTGAATGTTGAAATGCTGGGTCGAGGTTTTGCCTGGCTTGATAGCGGTACCCATGAGTCCCTTCTTGAAGCCAGCCATTTTGTTCACACCATAGAGCATCGACAAGGACTCAAGGTCGCGTGCCTTGAGGAAATTGCCTACGCCAACGGATGGATTACTACCGAGCAGTTGGCTATCCAGGCGCAGCGATTGAAGAAAACCGGTTACGGTCGGTATCTGCAAAGAATCGTGGATTTATCCTGCCATTGATATGATCTAGAACTCAGCGTGTGACAACGTTCAATGAACGTAGGCGAATGTTTAATGCCCTTGGACCAACCCTATAAAGTAGCCGTGCTACTAGCCGCTTATAACGGGATGCAGTGGATTGATGAACAGGTGAAATCAATCCTTGAACAGTCGGCAGTTGATGTGACTCTCTATATAAGCGTCGACCCTTCCACCGATGGAACTGAAATATGGTGTTCAACGCTCAGCGATGCGCACCCCAATGTGGTGGTATTGGCAGAGGCGGGTCGCTTTGGTGGAGCCGCTCCAAATTTTTTTCGTCTTATTCTTGATGTGGAGTTTGCTGATTACGATTTTGTGGCGCTCGCCGATCAGGATGATATCTGGCACCCGGATAAACTTTGGCGGGCTGTCCAGACCCTGAGCAGCACTGACTATGATGCGTACTCAAGCAATGTGACTGCGTTTTGGCAGGATGGTAGGACCCACTTGCTCGACAAGGCCCAGCCGCAAGTTGCGTGGGACTTCTTGTTTGAAGCCGCCGGCCCTGGCTGCACCTATGTGCTGAGCCGGCGCTTAGCTGACCCCTTGAAGGACTCGATAGTCTCCCGCTGGAAGGCGTTCCAGGGTGTTAGCCTGCATGACTGGTACTTTTACGCATTCGCTCGCAGTCAGAACTTTAAATGGTTTATTGACCCTGTGCCCTCTATGCAATATAGGCAGCACGAAAACAATCAGGTGGGCGCCAATACCAGCCTTTTTTCACTCATGGTCCGCTACAAGACTATTCATGAAGGATGGTGGTTTAAACAAGTGCGGATGATTACTTGCTTGGTTGGTAGAGGGGACGATCATTTTGTCAGCACTTGGTTGCCACTAGAACGAATTCACTTGCTTCGGTTGTCCCTTCATTCCTGGCAGTGCAGACGACGTTTTCGAGATAAGCTGTTTTTCTTTTTTATCTGCCTCACCAGTGCCTTGATTGGAAGTAAGACTAAATGAATGGAGCGCAGGTTTTAATTACTGGAGCATCGGGCTGGGTTGGCGAAGCGCTGGTTTTTCGTTTGTTGAGGGATCGCCTGTTCGTTCCTGTGGCCGCAGTTCGGCGTAGTTCCAGGTTAAGTGGTCTTTGCCCCAGCATTCGCTTTGACCTTGATAGTGAAAGTGAACTCCCTTCTCTCGAAAACATTAAAGTCGTCGTCCACGCTGCAGCTCGTGTGCACGTTATGCATGACACCTGCGCTGATCCTCTTTCAGCGTTCCGTAAAACCAATGTCGAAGGCACTGTCCGGCTCGCGAAAAAGGCCGCCGAGGCAGGGGTGACGCGGTTTGTTTTTATCAGTTCTATCAAGGTCAATGGTGAAGAGACCGTGCAAGGGAGCCCTTTTTGTGCTGAGGACAGTCCTCAGCCTACTGATCCCTACGGCGTATCGAAGTGGGAAGCTGAAAGTGCCTTGACGGCGCTTGGGCGTGAAACCGGTATGGAGATAGTCATCATCCGGCCGCCGCTGGTCTTCGGGCCTGGGGTCAAGGCCAATTTCCTGAGCATGATGAACTGGTTGCATAAAGGTATTCCCTTGCCTCTGGGGGCTATTCACAACCGGCGTAGTTTTGTTGCGCTCGAGAACCTCGTGGATCTCATCGTGACGTGTATTGAGCATCCCGCGGCTAGTGGTAATACCTTTCTGGTCAGTGATGGTGAAGACCTCTCCACGACTCAATTGCTTCAGCGCATGGCCGAGGCGCTCGGCAAGCGTGCGTACCTCATCCCCATCCCCTGTGTACTGTTGAATTCGGCCGCCGCAATGCTGGGAAAAAGGGCCATGGTTCAACGTCTGTGCGGATCATTGCAGGTTGATATGGCCAAAACCTGTGCGATCTTGGGATGGCTGCCGCCGGTCAGTGTGGGGCGCGCCTTGGAAAAAACTGCCCGTCATTATTTGGATAACAAGGCTCAATGATTTTCTGGTGGTTACTACCCGTGGTGTTTGCCGTTTCCTGGTTACTGACGCTGGCTCTACGTCATTACGCGCTCACCCAAAGCTTGTTGGATGTGCCTAATGAGCGCAGTTCCCACACGATTCCCACGCCTCGTGGTGGTGGAATGGCGATTGTTGTGGCCTTTTCAACTGCGATGCTTGTGCTGGCCAGCCTTGATGGGCTTGGGGGTGCTGAACTCAAGGGTTTTTTGGGGGCGGGGCTGTTGGTGGCCGGCATCGGGTTTGCCGATGACCATGGGCACATTGCCGCAAAGTGGCGGCTCTTGGGGCATTTTGTCGCGGCGGCCTGGGTGCTTTTCTGGATCGGCGGACTCGCTCCTCTGTCTGTTTTTGGCTTGCTGGTCGATCTGGGTTGGCTGGGCAACGGGCTGGCGCTGGTTTATTTGGTGTGGATGCTCAACCTATACAACTTCATGGATGGCATCGATGGTTTGGCCAGTGTCGAGGCCCTTTGCGTGTGCCTGGGCGCTTGTCTGCTTTACTGGGTGGGTGGCCAGGTTTCACTGATCTGGCTTGCGTTGATGCTGGCGTGTGCGGTGCTTGGATTTCTGTGCTGGAACTTCCCCCCAGCCCGTATCTTCATGGGAGATGCGGGCAGTGGATTTCTGGGGTTGATTCTTGGGGCTCTGGCGCTTCAAGCCGCATGGGTCGGGCCCGAGTTGTTCTGGGGTTGGGTGATCTTGTTAGGCGTATTTGTTGTCGATGCCACCTGGACATTGCTGCGGCGTTTGCTGCGCGGTGACAAGGTTTTCCAGGCACATCGCAGCCATGCCTACCAATTTGCCGCTCGCAGGTTTCAGAGTCACAGGGCGGTAACGCTAGCTGTAGTTGCAATTAATGTGTTGTGGCTACTGCCCATCGCGCTGTTTGTGGTGATGGGGATGCTGGAGCCCATTGCAGGGTTGTCGCTCGCATACACGCCTCTGGTGTTTTCGGCTTGGTTCTTTAAAGCCGGGACTTTGGAATAAAAGGTTTGGGTCCAGGTCAAAGAATCTATTCACAAAGCCTGTTCTAGTGACGATGTAAGATCCAAGTTATTGGATATTCACGGCTAGGGTTTTGTGAGAGTGTCGTTGCCGGCGCTTGGCGTCTGCAACCAAGTTTGAAATGAAGCGGTCTGATGCAGGCGAACAGCGACGATTCAGATTGATTGATGGGGGCGAGACCGTCAGGTCGAGTATTTATGGACAAATTGAAAGCATCTTTACTGGGTCTGCCGCGCCGGCAAAAAAGGCTGCTGCAGCTGGCCACCGATGTTGTGTTGGTCTGGGTCGCGCTCTGGCTGGCGTTCATCGTGCGCCTGGGTGTCGATGACATGTACAACCCCGTCCGGGCTCATTTCTGGCTTTTCGCCTCTGCGCCGGTGGTGGCTATTCCCCTATTTATCCGTTTTGGCATGTACCGCGCGGTCATGCGTTATTTCGGCAATGATGCGCTGATTGCCATCGTCAAGGCTGTCAGCCTGTCGTCGTTGATCCTCGCGGTGGTGGTCTATTGGTACAGCAACCATCAGGCCGTCGTGCCGCGCTCGATCATTTTCAACTACTGGTGGTTGAGCCTGGTCATCATCGGCGGGCTGCGGCTGTGCATGCGCCAATACTTTATGGGTGACTGGTTCACGGCCGCCCAGCACGTGCCTTTTACCAACCGTGATGATGGCTTGACCAAGGTAGCGATCTACGGAGCCGGGGTGGCTGGCAATCAGTTGGTCGCGGCGCTGCGGATGGGGCGGGTGATGCGCCCCGTAGCGTTCATCGACGATGACGCGGGTATAGCCGATCGCTCCATTTCCGGTTTGCAAGTGTATAAGCCCAAGCACATCCAGCAGATGATCGACGTAACCGGGGCGCAGGAAATCCTCCTGGCCCTGCCGTCCTCCACTCGCGCGCGGCGTAGGGAGATTCTGAACCTCCTGGAAGGCTTTCCGCTGCATGTGCGAAGCGTGCCCAATTTCACGGACCTGGCCAGTGGCCTGGTCAAGGTTGACGACATCCAGGAAGTCGATATCGCCGACCTGTTGGGACGTGATGCGGTCCCGGCCCAGTGCGAGTTACTGGCCCGCTGCATCAAGGGCAAGACCGTGATGGTCACCGGGGCGGGCGGTTCGATTGGCTCAGAGTTGTGCCGGCAGATCTTTTCCATCGGCCCAACCACCCTGATTCTGTTCGATCACAGCGAGTTCAACCTCTACAGCATTCTGTCTGAACTCGAACAGCGTATCGCCCGCGAGTCCGTGCCGGTGCGCTTGCTGCCGATCCTCGGTTCCATCCGCCATCCCGATAAATTGCTGGATGTGATGAAGACCTGGAATGTAGAGACCGTCTATCACGCGGCAGCCTACAAGCATGTGCCGATGGTCGAGCACAACATCGCCGAAGGCGTGTTGAACAATGTAATAGGCACCCTCAACACCGCGCAGGCGGCGTTGCAGGCCGGGGTTGCCAACTTTGTGCTGATTTCCACGGATAAAGCGGTACGCCCGACCAATGTGATGGGCAGCACCAAACGCCTGGCGGAGCTCACCTTGCAGGCGCTGAGCCGAGAGCTGGCACCGGTATTGTTCGGTGACCGGGCCAATGTTTCGCGGGTCAACAAAACCCGCTTCACCATGGTCCGCTTTGGCAATGTACTGGGCTCTTCCGGTTCGGTGATCCCGCTCTTCCACAAGCAGATCAAGTCGGGTGGGCCGTTGACGGTCACCCATCCGAAGATTACCCGCTACTTCATGACGATCCCTGAGGCGGCGCAACTGGTGATTCAGGCCGGTTCCATGGGGCAGGGCGGCGATGTCTTCGTGCTCGACATGGGCGAGCCGGTGAAGATCGTCGAGTTGGCCGAGAAGATGATTCACCTTTCTGGCCTGAGTGTGCGGTCAGAAAAAAATCTCCATGGCGAGATTTCCATCGAATTTACCGGCCTGCGTCCCGGGGAGAAGCTTTACGAGGAGTTACTGATTGGCGATAACGTCGCGGCGACCCAGCACCCGATGATTATGAGCGCCAATGAAGAACACCTGCCCTGGGACACGCTCAAGGGCAAGCTCAACGAACTGTTGGCGGCAGTGGAAAAGGACGATTATTCGCGTGTTCGCCAATTGCTGCGCGATACCGTCAGTGGCTATACGCCCGATGGTGAGATCGTTGATTGGGTGTACCAGCAACGCCGCCTCGACCCGTGACTTCACATACGCTGTAACGCTGCCATTTTTGACATGCTCCGGGCCTCGTCTAGGTTTGGAAAGCAGCTTGGGAAAAGCTGCTTTCCCCTATCAAAGTCATGGAGTTTTACTTATGCGTATAGCTCATCTCTCTTCCCTGGCCTTTGCCTTGCTGGCCAGCGCATCCCTCGCCGTGAATGCTGCACCTGTCAAAACAGAGACATCCGCACCCGTTGCCGTACAAGTCGCTCCCAGCGAACAGTCCTCTAGAATCGACCTTAACGCCGCCGATGTGCCGACTCTGCAACGCGAGCTTGCCGGGGTCGGGGAGGCTAAGGCCCGGGCCATCGTGGCTTACCGTGAAAGCAATGGCGCCTTTGCTTCGGTAGATGAGCTACTGGAAGTCAAGGGAATTGGCAAAGCTATCCTGGAAAAGAACCGGGACAAGTTAGTCGTCAACTAAGTGAGTGGGTTGTATGGGTGAGGCCGATCATTGATCGGCCTTTTTTGTGGGCCGCGGTTAGGTCGCGAAGTGTTCTGTTTCAGGTGTTCACGCACGGTGTCGAGAATTTGTTGACCCAGTTGCGGGTTCTGGACGCTGCGTGACAACAGTAGCGCCCCCACCAGGGCCGACATGATGATGATGCTTTGTTCGCGGGCGTCAGGGCTGCCCAGGCTGTGTTCGAGCTGCCGCAACCTGGCGTTGAGCACTGCGTCTGTGGTAGCGCTGGGCTGGCCGCGTTGGCCGAGTTCGGAGCACATCGTTGGCAGTGGGCAGCCTTGATGGGGGGAGGTGGCATGCCATTGGGAGAGATAACTGTCGACAAAGGCCTCCAGCGGCTCGTCCTGGGCAAACAAGGTGGCGCAGTGGGCGTCCAGTTGGTCGCTGGCGACTTGCAGGGCTTTTTCCACCAGTTCGTCTTTGGATTTGAAATGGGAGTAAAAGCCGCCATGGGTCAGCCCCAGTGCTTTCATTAAAGGTTGCAGGCCTGTTGCGCCGATACCGTCGCGACGAAAGCGTGCCGAAGCTTCTTCAATAATGCGTTGATGGGTTTGGGCTTTATGGTCTTGCGAATAACGCATTTAAGAAGTCTCCACAGCGGTGGGCCATCTTAACCAAGGTTAATTGGATGGTGACTGTACTTCTACTCCAATAAAGCACGCAGATCTACAACACGGATTGAGGTTTAACTGTCAGGCTTTTCCGTACTATTAGTTGTACAGGTTTTGTATAAGAACTAATGGATGGCGGCGCAAAGTTAAAAACCCTTCACTTTGCAATGAAGGGTTTTATTGATTAGGGCGTTGAATTAGCGGTCTTGAGCGTCTTTGGCGTCCATCTCGGCATTGCGCTCAGCCACGCGTTTGCGTTGCTCGTCGGTCAGTTCGACCTTGTTCGCGGTGTCGCGCAACATCATCAGGCCACCCACGATCGAGCCGATGGCAACGATCAGAATCATCCAGGCATACCAGGGCATAGGGTTCTCCTTGAGGGCAGCCTGTGGGGCGAGGGTCGCCGCGCAGCCTGCCTAACACTTTGAGCGATGGAAATTGGCAGTGGTTCCATTCTATGCCCGATACCGGCCCTTGGCCGCGACTGTTTCTCTGGCGCCCGACCAGGATGCTGAACCACACGGCGGTGAGTATCGCCAAGTGCGACAACTTAGCCATGTGCGCGTCGCATTAAAGATGAGCCCCCTCGCTGACACGCCTTAAGCGGCTTCTTTACGCGTTCTTTATGTGCAGCCACAGCCCTCGATCTCGTTCCTTTACAGGCGCGGCGCGGACAATTGCGCAACAGGCGACCACCGCCATACCCCGGAGAAACTCCATGAATGTTCTGGACGCAGGGTCACTGCTGCTGGCAGTGGGGCTGTTCATTTATCTACTGGTTGCGCTGTTGCGCGCAGATCGGCACTAGGAGCGGCTATGCACAGTTATGACTATTGGCTGATCCTGGCCTTCTTTGCCCTGGTGCTGGTGCCGGCCCCCTTTCTGGGGCGCTTCTACTACAAGGTGATGGAAGGGCAACGCACTTGGCTGTCGCCGGTGCTCGGGCCGCTGGAGCGCGGCTGCTATCGCGTGGCCGGGGTCGACCCCCAGGCCGAACAGAGTTGGCAGAAGTACACCCTGGCCTTGCTCGCCTTCAACCTGGCCGGGTTCCTTTTGCTGTTCGCGATTCTGTTGTGGCAGAACTATTTGCCGCTCAACCCGCAGCAGTTGCCGGGGCAGGAGTGGACACAGGCGTTCAACACCGCCGTCAGCTTCATGACCAACACCAACTGGCAGTCTTATAGCGGCGAGGCCACCCTGAGCTACTTCAGCCAGATGGCGGGCCTGACGGTGCAGAACTTCGTCAGCGCCGCCACCGGCCTGGCTGTGCTGGTGGCGCTGTGCCGTGGGATTGGCCGCAAGTCGGCGCAAACCCTGGGCAACTTCTGGGTTGATATGACCCGCGCCACCCTCTATGGCCTGTTGCCGCTGTGCCTGCTGCTGGCGCTGTTTCTGGTGTGGCAGGGTGTGCCGCAGACCTTTGCCCAGTACGTCCACGCGCTGACGGTGCAAGGGGCAGACCAAGTGATCCCCCTCGGCCCGGCCGCTAGCCAGATTGCCATCAAACAGTTGGGCACCAACGGCGGTGGTTTCTTCGGTGTCAATTCGGCCCACCCGTTCGAGAACCCGACCGCGTGGAGCAACCTGTTCGAGGTGGCGTCGATCATCTTGATCCCCGTGGCGTTGGTGTTCACCTTCGGCCACTACGTCAAGGACCTGCGCCAGAGCCGCGCGATCATCGCCTGCATGCTGGCCCTGTTCCTGATTGGCGGCGCGACGTCGCTGTGGGCCGAGTACCAGCCCAACCCGACCCTGGCCAACGCGGCGGTGGAGCAGACCGCGCCGCTCGAAGGCAAGGAAAGCCGCTTCGGCACCACCGCCACCGTGCTCTGGTCGGTGACCACTACCGCCGCGTCCAACGGTTCGGTCAACGCCATGCACGACAGCCTCAACCCGCTCAGTGGCATGGTCGCGCTGGTGAACATGATGGTCGGCGAAGTGATCTTCGGCGGCGTCGGTGCGGGGCTCTACGGCATGTTGCTCAACGTGCTGATCGCGGTGTTCCTCGCCGGCCTGATGATTGGCCGCACCCCGGAATACCTGGGCAAAAAGCTGCAAGCGCGGGAAGTGAAGTTGCTGGTGGCGACCCTGCTGGTGATGCCCGTCGGCGTGCTGGTGCTCGGTGCCCTCGCCACCAGCCTGCCGGGGCCGGCCGCGGCGGTGAGCAACCCTGGGCCCCACGGCTTCAGCCAGTTGCTCTACGCCTACACTTCGGCCAGCGCCAACAACGGCTCGGCGTTCGCAGGGCTTGGGGTCAACACCCCGTTCCACAACCTGATGCTGGGCCTGGGCATGTTGATCGGCCGCTTCGGCTACATCCTGCCGGTGCTGGCCCTGGCGGGCAGCCTGGCGATGAAGAAGCCGGCGCCCATCGGCCAAGACAGCTTCCCCACCCACGGCCCGCTCTTTGTCGCCCTGTTGACCGTGACCATTTTGCTGGTCGGCGGCCTGACCTTCCTGCCGAGCCTGGCACTGGGGCCGGTGGCTGAACAGCTGGGCCTGGCCGCGTTTGCCCATTGAGAGCGAGGGAATTGAACATGAACATGCCTGCACCCAAAGCCGTCGCCCACGTGGCGCCGCAAGCAAAAACCGCCTTCGCCGCCCTGTGGCGCCCGGCGTTGCGCCAAGCCTTTGTCAAGCTCGACCCGCGTCAGCTCAAACGCTCGCCGGTGATGCTGGTGGTGGAACTGACAGCCGTCTTCACCACCGTGCTGTGCTTTATCCCCGACCCGGCGGTGCCCACTGGCGTCGCCGCGCAAATTGCCCTGTGGCTGTGGTTCACCGTGCTCTTTGCCAATTTTGCCGAGGCCCTGGCCGAGGGGCGCGGCAAAGCCCGCGCCGATAGCCTCAAGGCCGGCAGCGAAGGCATGAGCGCACGGCGCAAGAAGGCCGACGGCAGTTTTGAAGTGCTGCCTGCCACCCGTTTGCGCAAGGGCGATGTGGTGCGCGTCGAGGCCGGGGAGATGATCCCCGGTGATGGCGAAGTGATCGAAGGCATCGCCGCCGTCAACGAAGCGGCCATTACCGGCGAGTCGGCACCGGTGATCCGTGAATCCGGCGGCGACCGCTCGGCCGTCACCGGCAACACGCGATTGGTGTCCGATTGGCTGCTGGTGCGCATCACCGCCAACCCCGGCGAGTCCACCCTGGACCGCATGATCGCCCTGGTCGAAGGCGCCAAGCGGCAGAAAACCCCCAACGAAGTGGCGCTGGACATCCTGCTGATCGGCCTGACCCTGATCTTCCTGGTGGTCGTGGTCACCCTGCAGCCATTTGCCCGCTTTGCCGAGGGCAACGTGCCCCTGGTGTTTTTGGTGGCGCTGCTGGTGACCCTGATCCCCACCACCATCGGCGGCCTGCTCTCGGCCATCGGCATCGCCGGCATGGATCGCCTGGTGCGCCTGAACGTGATCGCCAAGTCCGGCCGGGCGGTGGAAGCGGCGGGCGACGTGCACGTGCTGATGCTCGACAAGACCGGCACCATCACCTTCGGCAACCGCCGCTGCACCGCGATCTACGCCGCCCCCGGCGTCAGCGCCAAGGCCTTGGCCGAAGGCGCGTTGATGGCCTCCCTGGCCGACGAGACGGCCGAGGGCAAGTCCGTGGTTGATTTTCTGCGCGGCTTGCACCCGCAAGTGGAGCCGCCGTTGCACACCTTGACCGCCGTGCCGTTCAGCGCCGAAACGCGCCTGTCGGGCGTGGACTACCAGGGCCACGTGTACCGCAAGGGCGCGGTGGATTCGGTGTTGGCCTTCATCGGCCAACAGCGCAGCGACGTGCTGCCGGCGCTGTCGCGGGAAATCGACAAGATCGCCCAAAGCGGCGGCACGCCGTTGCTGGTGTGCCTCGACGGCCAGTTGCTGGGCGCCATTCACCTCAAGGACGTGGTCAAACCCGGCATCCGCGAGCGTTTTGCGCAGTTGCGCAAGTTGGGTATTCGCACCGTGATGGTCACCGGCGACAACCCGCTGACCGCCGCCGCCATCGCCGCCGAGGCGGGCGTGGACGACGTGCTGGCCGAGGCCACGCCGGAGAAAAAACTGGCGCGCATTCGCCATGAGCAAAACGATGGCCGTTTGGTCGCCATGTGCGGCGACGGCGCCAACGATGCCCCGGCCCTGGCCCAGGCTGACGTGGGCATGGCCATGAACGACGGCACCCAGGCAGCCCGCGAGGCGGCCAACATGGTCGACCTGGACAGCGACCCAACCAAGCTGCTGGACGTGGTGCAAATCGGCAAGGAGCTGCTGGTGACCCGTGGCGCCCTGACCACGTTCTCCATCGCCAACGACGTGGCCAAGTACTTCGCCATCCTGCCGGCGCTGTTCGCGGCGATTTATCCACAGCTGGGCGTGCTCAATGTGATGCAACTGAGCAGCCCGCAGAGCGCGATCCTCTCGGCGATTGTGTTCAACGCCCTGATTATCGTGGTGCTAATCCCCCTGGCGCTGCGCGGGGTGCGGGTACAAGCGGCCAGTGCGGTGCACCTGTTGCGGCGCAACCTGCTGATTTATGGCGTGGGTGGTTTGGTGGCGCCGTTCGTGGGGATCAAGTTGATCGACCTGCTGCTGACGGCACTGCACCTGGTGTGAGTGCTGGTCACAGTGCTGAATCTGTTCTCTGGAAACGAGGAAATTGATATGTCGACTGTAGTGCGTCCGGCCTTGAGCCTGATTATTTTGATGACCCTGATTACCGGCGTGGCCTATCCCCTGGTGGTCACAGGCGTGGCCCAAGTGGCGTTCCCCGAACAGGCCAATGGCAGCCTGGTGCGTGATGAGGCGGGTAAGGTGCGCGGATCTGCGCTGATCGCCCAGGATTTTACCGGCAATGCGTGGTTCCACCCGCGGCCCTCGGCGGGGGCCTTCGCCACGGTGGCGAGCGGGGCTAGCAACCTGGCACCGAGCAACCCGGCCCTGGCCACCCGCGTCATCGACGACGCCAACAAACAGCAAGTGCCCGGCCAAGGCCCGGTGCCGCTGGCGCTGTTGACCACCTCCGGCAGCGGCCTCGATCCACACTTGCCACCCGAGGCAATTGGCTATCAACTGGCGCGAGTCGCCGCTGCCCGCAACCTGCCCGTGGCGACCCTGGCGCAGTTGCTGGACGAGCACATCGAACAACCCCTGGTGGGGCCGCCGGTGGTCAACGTGCTGGCGCTGAACCGGGCTCTGGAAAAGTTGTAGAGCCGTAGGGCAGCATCGCGGGCCGGCCGCTCCCTCTTTAGGATGAGCGCGCCGGCCCGCGACGACGGTTGCGAAAACCCCATATAACCACCCGCAAACAAGGGACCCTTTTGATGAGCAACGCCACCCGCGCCGACGCCCTGTTAGCCGACCTGCCACGGGACGGTCGCGGCCGCCTCAAGGTCTTTCTGGGCGCTGCTCCCGGCGTGGGCAAAACCTACGCCATGCTTCAGGCTGCCCACACCCAGTTGCGTCAAGGGGTGAAGGTGCTGGCGGGCGTGGTGGAAACCCATGGCCGCGCCGAAACCGAAGCCCTGCTCGCCGGCCTGCCCCAGCAACCCTTGGTGCGCTCGGAATACCGCGGCGTGGTGCTGGAGGAAATGGACCTCGACGGCTTGCTCCAGGCCAAGCCGCAATTGGTGTTGGTGGACGAACTGGCCCACAGCAACGCCCCCGGCAGCCGCCATGCCAAGCGCTGGCAGGATATCCAGGAACTGCTGGCCGCCGGCATCGACGTGTACACCACGGTCAACGTCCAGCACCTGGAAAGCCTCAACGACCAGGTGCGCGGCATCACCGGCGTGCAGGTGCGCGAGACGCTCCCCGATTGGGTGCTGCAAGAAGCCTTCGAGCTGCTGCTGATCGACTTGCCACCCCGCGAACTGCTGGAGCGCCTGCGCGACGGCAAGGTCTACGTGCCGGAGCAGGCGCGGGCCGCCATCGACGCGTTTTTTACCCAGACCAACCTCACCGCCCTGCGGGAGCTGGCGATGCAGACCGCTGCCGCCCAGGTGGACGACGACCTGGCCCTGGGCTATCGCCAATTGGGCCAAGCCGCACCCGCGGTGCGCGGGCGCTTGCTGGTGGGCGTGGACGGCGACAGCCAGGCCGAACGCCTGGTGCGCCATGCTAGCCGCGTGGCGCGGCGCCGGCATTTGCCCTGGAGCCTGGTGCATGTGGACAACGGTCGGGTGGCCGATGAGCAATCACGCCTGCGCCTGCAAAGCGCCCAGCAACTGGCCGAACGCCTGGGCGGCGAAGTGGTGCTGCTGCGCGCCGGCGAAGTGGCCAAGACCCTGATCCAGCACGCCGGCGAGCGCCGTGCCAGTTTGTTGCTGGTGGGCCAGTCGCGGCCCCGTTTGCGGCGCCGATTGCTCGGTGGAGGCTTGGCCTCGCGCTTGCTGCGCGATGCCCGGGGCCTGGAAATCAACGTGCTGGACAGCGACACCGACCAGCCACCGCCGCGCTCGCGGGCGGCCCACACCTTGGTGTGGTTCGACTATGCCCTGGCGGTACTGGCCACGCTGCTGGCCAGTGCCTTGGCCTGGGGCGTGGCCAGTGTGCTGCCGTTGCCCAACATCTCCCTGGTGTTCCTCGCGGCGGTGCTGCTGGTGGCGGTGCGCAGCAGCCTCGGCCCGGCGCTGGTGTGCGCGGCGCTGTCGTTCCTGACCTATGACTTTCTGTTCATCCCGCCGAATTTCTCCCTGAGCATCCAGCGCGAAGAAGACGTGCTGACCCTGTTGTTCTTCCTGCTGATGGCGGCGCTCACCGGTAACCTCGCAGCCCGCCAGCGCCAGCAGTTGCGGGCGTTGCGCGACACCCAGGAGGAAACCAGCGAACTGCTCGACCTGTCGCGCAAACTCACCGCCGCCACCGACCGGCGGGCGGTCATCAGCGCAGCGGCGCAGCACTTGGAAGGCTGGCGCGATGTGCAACTGTGCCTGGTCAACCGCCAGGGCCAGGCTGCCGACGGCTGGCAAGTGGAAAGCGGTGGCCCGTTGCAACTGAACGAGACCGAACGCGCCGCCGCCGATTGGGCCTGGCAACACGACCAAGCGGCGGGCCTGGGCACCGGCACGTTGCCGTTCGGGCGTTGGTGGTGGTGGCCGCTGTCGGTGGACGATGGTCCGCTGGGCCTGCTGGGCGTCTCGACCCACGATGGCTTGCCCCTGAGCGGCCAGCGTCGGCGTTTGTTGACCGCGTTGAGCCAGCCGCTGGCCCAGGCCCTGGCCCGCGCCCAATTGGCGCAAGACTTGGAAGCAGCGCGCCTGCACGGCGAAACCGAACAACTGCGCAGCGCGCTGCTGGCGTCGGTGTCCCATGACCTGCGCACACCGCTGACGTCCATGCGCGGCAGCATCGATAGCCTCTTGGCGCTGGGCGAGGCGATCCCGCTGGAAGATCGCCGTGAACTGCTCGAAGGCACCCGCGACGAAGCCGAGCGCCTGGACCGCTACATCCAGAACCTGCTGGACATGACGCGCCTGGGCCACGGCGCCCTGAAACTGGCCCGCGACTGGGTGTCGCCGGCCGACATCGCCGGCAGTGCCTTGAACCGTTTGCGCACGGTGCTGGCGCCGTTGCAGGTCAGCGTCGACGTGCCGGGCACCTTGCCGCTGCTGTATGTGCACGCGGCGCTGATCGAACAGGCGCTGGTCAATGTATTGGAGAACGCGGCGCGGTTTTCGCCGCCCCACGGGCGTTTGCAATTGAGCGCAGGGGCGGGCGACGAGGAGTTGTTTTTCACCGTTTGTGATGAAGGCCCGGGTATCCCTGAAGAGGACCGGGCGAAGATTTTCGACATGTTCTACACCGCCGCCCGGGGTGACCGGGGCGGGCAGGGCACAGGCCTGGGGCTGGCGATCTGCCAAGGGATGGTCGGCGCCCACGGCGGGCGCATCAGCGTCGGCGATGGCATCGACGGCCGAGGAACCTGCATCACGCTGCACCTGCCGCTGGCCACCCAACCGCCATTGGACGGTGAAGCCTGAAGCCGCCTGCGCTACTCTTTTGCCACTTTTTGCTTTGAATGGATGCCATGAGCCAGACCGCGACCATTTTGGTCATCGACGACGAACCGCAGATCCGCAAGTTTCTACGTATCAGCCTCGCCTCCCAGGGCTACAAAGTGTTGGAGGCGGGCACCGGCACTGAAGGCCTGGCCCAGGCCGCGCTAAACCAGCCGGATTTACTGGTGCTCGACCTGGGCCTGCCGGACATGGACGGCCAGCAGGTGCTGCGTGAGTTGCGCCAATGGTCCAGCATGCCGGTGCTGGTGCTGTCGGTGCGCGCCAGCGAGGGGCAGAAGGTCGATGCCCTGGACGGCGGCGCCAACGACTACGTGACCAAGCCGTTCGGCATTCAGGAATTCCTCGCTCGGGTGCGCGCCCTGCTGCGCCAGGCCCCCACCGGCGAAGCGCCGCAAGCGGCGCTGACCTTCGGCCCGCTGACCATCGACCTGGCGTACCGCCGCGTGGTCCTGGACGGCGCCCAAGTGGCCCTGACCCGCAAGGAATACGCGGTGCTGGCGCAACTGGCGCGCCACCCCGGGCGCGTGATTACCCAACAGCAATTGCTCAAGGACATTTGGGGCCCGACCCACACCGAAGACAGCCATTACCTGCGCATCGTGGTGGGGCACTTACGGCAGAAACTCGCCGACGACCCCACCAACCCGCGGTTCATCCTGACCGAGGCGGGGGTGGGGTATCGGTTGTTGGCGCCGTAACCACCGTTGTTACCACGACGGCGGCGGTCAGCTTTGTTCATTCTCATAACGGTCCAGGGTATCGCGGGCGATTTCCCGGCCCAGGGCGATCAGTTCCGGGGCTTTGTAGAACTCGAAGAAGCGGCACACGCGTTTGGGCACGTTGATGAGGATATCGGGTGGATAACCGGCGATCTTGTACTGCGCCAGTGAGGTCTGCATCACCTCGAAGCTTTGGTTAATCAGGTCCAGCAAAGACGCCGGGCCGACGTTGTCGATGATGAACGAGCCCGTCGCGGATTTTGGCGCGCCGGGGCCTTCGGGGGCGGCGGCCGGTTGCTGGGCCTCGGGCTCGGCGCCTTCGAGCCAGGGGTTGCGTTCCTTTTCGGCGTCCGGGCGCAGGGTCTCTTGTTCCAGCAACAGCAACTGCTCGGCCTGTTTGCGGCGAAAGGGCATATGGGAGCCCAGGGAACTCATCAGCCCGTCGAAGCGGCTCTTGAAGGCTGGCGGGCGCTGGATCACCGGCAGTTGATAGTGCTTCTGGTTGGTGGAGTTGAGGTTGACCGCGATTATCAGGTCGCAGTGGCTCGACACCACGGGCACGATGGGCAGCGGGTTAAGCAGGCCGCCGTCCACCAGCATGCGGTTGCCCTGCATCACCGGGGTGAACAGGCTGGGGATCGCCGCCGAGGCGCGCATGGCCTGGTGCAGGCAGCCTTCCTGGAACCAGATTTCCTGCTGGTTGGTCAGGTCGGTGGCCACCGCCGTGTAGGGGATGCGCAGCTCTTCGATATTGATGTCGCCGACGATCTTGCGGATCTGCCCGAACACCTTCTCGCCGCGAATCGCCCCCAGGCGAAAACTCACGTCCACCAGGCGCAGCACATCGAGGTAATCCAGGCTTTCGATCCAGTTGCGGTAGTCGTCGAGTTTGCCGGCAGCGTAGATGCCGCCGACCACCGCGCCCATGGAGCAACCGGCCACGCAGGCGATGTCATAGCCGCGGCGTTCGATCTCTTCAATTACCCCGATATGGGCATAACCCCGGGCGCCGCCGGAGCCGAGTACCAATGCAACACGCTTTTTCATCGTTCATCCTTTGGTCAAACAGGCCTCAACAATGCACCTATCGGGGGGCGGGCTTCAATCGCCGTAGCGGGTCGCAACGGCAAAGCGGTAGTTTTTTCGACAACGGGTGCCGGAGCACGCATGGCCTGGCGCCAGCTATATTGATCTGCGCGGGCAAGGCACTTTTTGCGCCGCCGGTCGTCTTACCGAGCACGTCTGTTCTTCCCTTATTGAGGTGTCTTTGATGAAAGCCTGGATCTGTCTGCCTTTGATGGTGCTGGCGCTGGCCGGTTGCGCCGGCAAAACCGCGTACCGCGACAGCTGCGCGACGCAACTCGATTCCGCCTGGCGTGAACTGGACCTGGCCAAGGCCGAGGGTTTTGCCGGTACGGTCAGTTACTCCAAGGCCCTGTCATTGCTGACCGGCGCCAAGACCCAACAACAGTTCGAGGCCTTTGAAGGTTGCAGCAGCAAGGCCGAGAAGGCACGCTTCTACATTCGTGAATCCCGCGCCGGCCGTTAATTGCGCCGATCCTGTCAAAACTTGCAGCTAACAGCGTATCGCTCGCAGCTGCACCCCCCGTGGAGCCGTACATGTCTGTGTTGGTTGATCGTCTGGTGGCCCGGGTCATGGACCTGGAAGTTCGTCTTTGGGCGTGTCAGGCGCGGCTGAGCGCCAGCACCGATGCCGAGGCCCTGCACAGCTTGCGCACCACGGTGCGGCGCTTGCGCAGCCTGTTGCGCCCGCTGCGCGGCTTGCCGGGGGTGGATCAACTGGAAGCGGCGGCGGCCGAGGTGGGCAACCTGACCACGCCCCTGCGCGACCGCGAGGTGCTGGCGGCCTACCTGTTGCGCCACGGCCATGTGGAAGCGGCCCGCCAGCGTAGCTTGCAAATGGCCGATACCTATCCGGCCGTGGCCGACGGTGCCGAACTGGCTCAGTTGCTGCTGATGCTCGACGCCTTCCCGCGGTTTTTGCGCGCCTCCCAGCGCCAGGGCTTGCTCGGCGGTTTGCGCCTGCGCATCGAAAAGCGCCTGGCCAAACAATGGAAAGAGTTGGCGCAGGCCCTGCGCGACCCCAACCACGATCGCCATCGCTTGCGCCTGCTGATTAAGCGCGTGCGCTATGGCATCGAGGCCTACCCCGAATTGAACCGCTTGCCGGCCCAGGCCATGCCCCGGCTCAAGGCTGCGCAAGGCGCCCTGGGCGACTGGCACGATTGCTGGCAATGGCTGCTGCGCGCCGAGCAGGAATCGGACCTGCTGCCGTGCGTGGCGGTGTGGCGCAAGACCATGGCCACCGCCCAAGGCCGTGCAGACCGCGTGCTTGAGCGTTTGCAACAGGACTGCTTCGGCGCCTGACGGCTTATCTGTCGGTGTTTTTGGCGGGAATAAGCACTGTGCCAGCACTGGGCGGCTGGTTAACATCCCGAAGTCTTTTCTTTGCCTTGAGGTGCACATGGGCTTTAGCGATTTACTCGAAGCGGTACGCAAGCAGCCGCTGGACGTCTCGATCCCGGCGCAATGGGCCCAGGGCCGCGCCAGTTTTGGCGGGCTGATGGCCGCGCTGCAATACGAAGCCATGCGCGCCAAGGTGCCGGCGGATCGCCCGGTGCGTTCGTTGGCGATCACCTTTGTCGGTCCGGCCGAGCCGGATGTGCCGATCCGTTTTGAAGTGGAGGTGCTGCGCGAGGGCAAGGCCGTCAGTCAAGTGCTGGGCCGTGCAGTGCAGAACGGCCAGGTCGTCACGTTGGTGCAGGGCAGCTTCGGCGCGTCGCGGCCGTCGGAAATCGAGGTGGCCGCCGAAGCGGCGCCGGACCTCAAACATTGGGAAGCCTGCCAGGAACTGCCCTACATCAAGGGCGTGACCCCGGAATTCATGCGCCACCTGGGCTTGCGTTGGGCGGTGGGTGGCTATCCGTTCAGCGGCGTGAAATCGCGGCACATGGGCGGCTGGGTGCGTTTGCGTGACGAGGCCGAAGCGGCGCTGACCGAGGCCCATATCCTGGCCCTGGTGGACGCCTGGCCGCCGGCGCTATTGCCGTACCTGAAAAAACCGGCGGCGGGCAGCACCCTGACCTGGACCATCGAGTTCGTGCAGCCGTTGCTGGCGCTGACGACGCTGGACTGGTGCAAGTACCAAGTGGAAATCGAACACGCCCGCGATGGCTATGGCCACACCGCCGCGGCGTTGTGGAGCGAGGACGGGCGTTTGATCGCCCTGAGCCGCCAAACGGTCACGGTATTCGCCTAAGCACGGTTCAACGGCGGTGGCGCTGGCGCCAGGCGCGCCACCAGGCACCGCTGAGGACAAAACGTGGAAACGTCAGGAACTGTTCGGTCAAAAGGCGCTGCACGGCGTCGGCACGGTCGCTGAACGGTTCGCTGGCCTGCTGCTCCAGGCTATGGCCATGGCGTTGCAGGCCCAGGGCCGCGAGCAGGCCGATCACGCCAATGGCCACACTGGCCGCACTCAGGGCGAACACGCCCGATACGATCAACAAAAACGCCACGATAAACAGCGGCACGGCAATCAGGTGCAACACCAGGTTGGTCGGGTTGCTGTGGTTGTGTGGGTACTGGCGCCATTGCCAGGCGGGGAGATTGGGGTGACGTTTGCCCATGGTGATAATCCTCTGTCCGTATGAAACATATGGACAAAGAATAGGGGCGCCCTGGCTGATCCGCGAATCGTGATTGCCTATGGCTATCATCGGCAATTTCCATCGGGCCTGCTGCGGCTGTTGTTGAAGCAAGCGGGCTCGCCTGCTTGCTACAACGGCCGTTCTTCAGAGTTTGAGTTGGCCGATGGCTTTGTTCAGTTCGCCGGCCAGGGTGGCCAGTTCGTTGCTGGTGGTGGCCGAGTCGACGGTTTGCTGCACGGTGTTTTCGGTCACGTCGCGGATGCTCACCACAGCGCGGTTCATTTCTTCGGCCACTTGGCTTTGCTGTTCGGCGGCGACGGCGATCTGGGTGTTGCTTTCGCGCATCTGGGCCACGGCGCTGGTGATCTCCATCAGCGAGGCGCCGGCCTCTTGGGCCTGCTGTACGCAGTCATCGGCCTTGAACGAGCTCTCTTGCATGAAGTCTACGGCGTCGCGGGTGCCGGCCTGCAGGGCCGAAACCATGAGGGTGATTTCATCGGTGGAGGCCTGCACCCGCTTGGCCAGGTTGCGCACTTCATCGGCCACCACGGCAAAGCCGCGGCCCATTTCCCCGGCGCGGGCCGCTTCGATGGCCGCGTTGAGGGCCAGCAGGTTGGTTTGCTCGGCGATGCTGTGGATCACGCTGACCACGCCGTTGATTTTCTGGCTGTCTTCGGCCAGGCGCTGGATCATCTCGGCGGTTTGCTGCACGCCGCTGGAGAGGCCGGCGATGGATTTCTGCACGCGGCTGACCACTTCCTGGCCACTGCCAGCGAGGGTATCGGCGCTTTTCGAGAGGTCACGAGTGGCGCCGGCGTGCTGGGCGATGTGGTAGACCGTGGCGGTCATTTCGTTGATGGCGGTGGCCGCTTGGTCGGTTTCGCTTTGCTGGCCGAGCATGCCGTGGCGCACTTCGTCCATGCTCGCGGCCAGGCGCGCGGCGCCCACGTCCAGTTGCCGGGCGGTGTTGGCCACGGTGCTGACCACGCGCTGATAACCGGCCTGCATGGCGTTGAACGCACTGGCCATCTGCCCGACTTCATCGGTGCAGGCCAGGGGCACGCGGGCGGACAGGTCGCCGGTTTTCTCGACGTGCAGCATCACGTCCTTGAGGGTGTTGAGCTGGCTGAGCAGGAAGCGGATCAGCAGTTGCGAGGCGCAGAGCATGGCGAACATCAGGATGAACACGGCCACCGCGTAGTTGGAAAAACGCTCGCTGAACACTTGCATCAGGCTTGGGGCGAAGGCCAGCACGGCGACTTTCTGGCCGTCGGCGCGGGTTATCACGTTGGCGCCCATCAACGGGTTCTCACCAAAGAACGGCATCGCGTCGATCAGCACCCACTCGTTGGCATCGGCCAGTTCTGGAAGAGCCTGCTCATTGAGGCTGGGGATTTGCCCGGCGCGAAACGCCAGCAAATGCTCGGCCTGGGGCAGCGGTTGGCCGGCGGGCCAGGCCTTGAGCAGGGTGGCTTGGGCCTGGGCCGACTCTTGGGAGGCGTGGGTACGCGACTGTTGTTCCAGTTGCACGGCGTACAGCACCAGCAGCAGGGTGGTGACGAAAGCGACCGCGTTGACGGCCCAGAACTTGTACTTCAACGAGATGTTGCTAAGCCAGGCACCCATAGGAAGGTCTTCTCTGATAGCGGAAACATTTTTGGCAAGGTGCCATTATTGTGCCGCTATCCAGGAAAAGGAACCTTGATATGGGTCAAATGAGGTCGCGGCGCAGGCTGATTCAATCGAGGAAGGGTAGCCCAAAAAAGTCGCGGGCGCAGGCGGTGGTGTGGGCGGCCAGGTCGGCTTCGGTTTCGTCGCGGTGGCGCGCCACTTCGCGCAGCACTTCGCCCAGGTAGGCCGGCTCGTTGCGCCCGTTCTTGGGTTTGGGTCGCAGGGTACGCGGCAGCAGGTAGGGCGCGTCGCTTTCGAGCATCAGGCGCCCACGGGGGATTTCACGCACCAAGGGATGCAGGTGGGTGCCGCGGCGTTCATCGCAGATCCAACCGGTGATGCCGATGTGCAGGTCCAGGTCCAGGTAGCTGAACAGTGCCCGTTGTTCGCCGGTGAAGCAGTGCACCACGGCGGCGGGCAACTGGTCGCGAAAGTCCCGCAGGATCTCCAGCAAGCGTTGGTTGGCGTCCCGTTCATGAAGGAACACGGGCAATTGCAGCTCCACGGCCAGGGCCAGGTGTTGTTCCAGGACTTTTTCCTGTTGCGGGCGCGGCGAGAAGTCGCGGTTGAAGTCCAACCCGCATTCGCCCACCGCGCGCACCGTGGGCGCCTTGCACAAGTCGCTTAGGCGCCGGGCGCTATCGGCGTTCCAGTCGCTGGCGCTGTGGGGGTGGATGCCGGCGGTGGAGAACAACCGTTGGCCGCTGCTGTCCAGTTGCTGGCACAGCTCCAGGGCCTGTTCGCTGCCCTCCACGCTGGTGCCGGTGAGCACCATTTGGCAGACCCCGGCCGCTTGCGCGCGCTCCAGTACGGCCTGGTGCTTGTCGGCGAAACTGGGGTTGGTCAGGTTGACGCCGATATCGATGAGTTGCATGGTGCTACCTCTGCCTCGCGGCCGCAAAGCATATCAGAGCCCCGGTTTTATAAGAAAAGCCAAGAACTACAACGGCTTATCGCGGTCATTTGAGGCCCTTGGGAATGCCTGGGCTGACAGCAGTGCTATCCATGTGCCAGTCTCGCGTCCTTTTCTGGCTTGGCTGGCCTTGTGTTTATCGCCCGGGATCTCCCGGCCTTACTGATCCCGGAGAGCGGATGACGCGACCCACCCTATGGCTTTTGCTATGCCTGGCGGCCCTGTTGCCGCTGCCGGCGGCGGCGCGCCTGCCCGGGCCGGTGCAGGCCGTGGCCACGGATAAGGTCCGCGACCTGGCGCAAATCCGCAGCAGCCGGGTGTTGCGGGTGCTGGTCAACCAGAGCCGCAACAGCTCAGGCGAGGTCCAGGGCCAGTCCATTGGCGTGGAGTACCATCGCTTGCGGGCCTTCGAGCAGTACCTCAATGGCCATGCCCGTGATGGCCAGGAAATCAGCCTCAAGATCATTCCCAAAGCCAAGGAGCAGTTGCTCGGTGCGTTGCAGCGCGGTGAAGGCGACTTGGTGGCACCGGGTGAGTTGCTCGACCCCCATTCCGGCCATGGTGTGAGCACCAGCGAGCCGATTGCCAGCGATGTGCCGCTGTTGCTGGTGGGCATCAAGGGCGAGCGGCGCTACACGCGCCTGGAGCAGTTATCCGGCAAGACCCTGACCCTGGCCACTGGCAGCGCGGCGGCCGGAGCAATCGACCAGATCAACCAGAAACTGGCGCTGCGCAAGTTACCGCCGGTGCTGATCGAGTGGGTGGACCCCAGCCTGGCGGTGGAGGATGTGTTGGAGATGGTCCAGGCCGGGATCTTTCACCTGACCATCGTCGAGCAACCGATTGCCGAGCGCTGGGGCAAGATCCTGCCTAAATTGCGCTTCGATCGCCAGGTGCTGGTGAGCGAGCCGGGGGAGCAGTACTGGTTTGTGCGCCGCGACGCATCGATGTTGCGCGCCAGCATCGACCGGTTCCTGAAAACCTATCGAGCCCCGTCCGACCAGGACGCCGCATTCCTACGCATCTACCGGCGCTTGTACAAGGTGCACAACCCTTTGGCGCGGGTCACCCGCCAGCGTTTGGAAAAACTGCGCCCGGTCCTGCAAAAACACGCTCGCGAGCAGGGTATGGACTGGCTCAACCTGGCGGCGCTGGCCTTCAAAGAGTCCGCCCTGCAGCCCAGTGCCCGCAGTGGCGGTGGGCCCACGGGGTTGATGCAGATCACGCCGTCGGCGGCCCAGCGGGTGGGGGTCAACAATATCCAGAGCCTGGACAGCAATGTGCAGGCCGGCGCCAAGTACCTGGCGTTGATCCGCCGCAAGTTCTTCGCCAGCCCCAAGCTCAACGAGCGTGAGCGCATGGCGTTCGTGCTGGCGGCTTACAACATGGGCCCGGAGCGGGTCCAGGGCATGCGCGCCGAGGCCCGGCGCCGGGGCCTGAACCCCGATCAGTGGTTCTTCCAGGTCGAACGCATCGCCATGGAGCAGGTGGGAATGGGGGCGGTCAGCTATGTTAATAGCGTCAATAAGTATTACTTGGCATTCGACCGGGAACGGGAGTCCTTGGAGCCCGGGACGCAGAAGGTCGTCTCACGCAAGTGATCGAATAATCTGATTGTTATCTCGCGTTTTTAGCGCTTTTAACATTTCGGTTACTGATTAATATGGCGGCCATGCCCCCAACAACACAATGGATGACCCAGCATGAGCACACTGATTAACCGCGTACTGTTCACTCGCGCAGGCTATGGCCTGACGGTCCTGCGCATCTTTGTCGGCATCATCTTCGCTGCCCACGGCTCGCAGAAACTTTTTGGCTGGTTTGGCGGCGGCGGCTTGGCCGGCACGGCGCAGTGGATGGAAAGCATCGGCCTGGCGCCGGGCTACCTGATGGCATCGCTGGCCGGCGGTACCGAGTTCTTCGCCGGCTTGGCCCTGATTATTGGCCTGTTGGCGCGTCCTGCGGCGTTGGGCCTGTCGTTCACCCTGTTGGTGGCGATTTTCTCGGTGCACATCAGCCACGGCCTGTTCATGGCCAACAACGGTTATGAATTCGCCCTGGCGCTGTTGGGCGGCACGATCGCAGTGTTGTTTGAAGGCGCGGGCAAGTTGTCGGCCGACGCGGCGATTGCCCGGTAATTGAGGGGATAAAAGAAGCACCCCTGTGGGAGCGGATTTGCTCGCGATAGCAATGGCAAATTCAGCCTGAATGTCGGCTGAAATCGCCATCGTCGGATCGCCGCGCGAACCAGGCCCGCTCCCACACAAACCTGCACACAGGTTGTTTAGCCCTGTTTGAACAGCTCCTGCGCCCGCCGTCCGATTTCTTCGGGGCTCAGGTCTTCCTTGTGGGTGGAGATGAACCACACATGGCCGAAAGGGTCTCTGAGCGCGCCGCTGCGGTCGCCGTAGAACTGATCCTTGACCTCGGAAATCGCCGTGGCCCCGGCCTTGAGCGCGCGGGCGAACTGGCTGTCAACGTCATTGACGTACAAATGCAGGCCCACCGACGTACCCTGCAAGGCGTCGGGGCCGCCCAGGCCTGATTCGGAGCACGGGGTGGCAAGCATGATGGCGCTGTCGCCGATGCGCAGTTCGGCGTGGCCGACGTCACCGTTGGGCATGTCCAGGCGCATGATTTCGTTGGCGCCGAAGGCTTCTTTATAAAACTCTATGGCTTTGGCGGCAGCCTTGATGCCCAAGTAAGGCGTGATGCTGTGATAGCCCTCGGGGATGGGTTTGACATTCATGGCCGTTCTCCTTTTGGTGGGGGATGGGGGTGAACCTTCATGGTTGTGCAACGTTTTCACTATAGGCGCGGGCACCCGTCACCAGGTTTCAGCCGACGGGGAGCACGTCGGTTAGCGGGATTTCCCACGCTCGCTCGGTTCCAGCAAATGCGCCCCGGGGCCTTGCTCGCCCAGCACATCGCCGAAATTGCGCAGTGGGCAGGCCTCCATGGACAAGCAGCCGCAGCCCATGCAGCCGTTGAGCTGGTCGCGCAGCCACACCAGTTTGTTGATGCGCTCGTCCAGGTCGTTGCGCCACTGGGCAGACAGGTTCTTCCAGTCCGCCGCTGTCGGGGCGCGGCCATCAGGCAGTGCGTGCAAGGCATCGTGAATGGTCGCCAGGGGAATGCCCAGTCGTTGGGCGATCTTGATGAGTGCCACCCGCCGCAGCACTTCGCGCGGGTAGCGGCGCTGGTTGCCTTGGTTGCGGTTGCTCTTGATAAGGCCCTTGGCCTCGTAGAAGTGCAGGGCGGTCACCGCCACGCCACTGCGGGCAGAGAGTTGGCCGACGCTCAATTCCTTGTGCAGCATTTCTTTGGTAATCATGTGGTTTTGCCGCTTGACCTTGACTTAGGTAGAGGTTTTACCCTGCAGGCCTTCAGATCGCAAGGTCTGGCTTCCATGTCGCGAGGGAACGGTTCATGCACGTATCAGAGAACAACCGCAGCTTCACCCAACTGATCGAATTCGAGATCGAACCCCATCAACTGCAAGGGCTGGTCAGCGCCCTGGCCGAGCAATCCGAACATCTGGCCCAGGGGTACGGTGGTTTTCTCAACGCCAGCGTGCAGGCCAGTGAGGATGGGCGCCGGGTGCTCAATTACCTGCAATGGGAATCCCGCGAGGCGGGAGAGGCAGCGTTCGTGCGGTTTGAGCGCGGGGAGGAGGATTTTTGGCAACTGATCCGCGCCTATCACGCCAAGGCTGTCACTTTCGGCTCCTTCCAGGTGCTGCGCAGTATCGAACGCAGCCACGATGACGCCCTGCACTGCAACCTAGTGCACGCGACGGTTTATCCACAGGTGATGTGTGGCGACCCTGCTGCACATGCCAATAGCCACTATCGAGAAGGTTGATTTTTGTCGGTTGCCCCACAGGCGTAGCCTATGGCCATTGCTTCACCGCGATTGCCAGGAGTCTGTGATGAACCGTTTTGCGCTTGCCCTTTCGCTGCTTGGCACCGTGTCATTGGCCGGCTGCGCGACGCCGCCAGGCCCGCAGGCGCGGCCGTTCACTGTGCAGGAAAGCCAGGAGCTGGCGCTCGAGGCCCTGAACCGCCGTGGCTTGTCTTTTGACGAGTACCAGCGCAAACGGGCCGAGTTGCTCAAACCGGCGGCGCCGCACTTGGGTTTCGATCGCCAGGGCGAGATGAATGCCGATCGTAGTGCAGTTTTACGCAGTCGCTCCAGCTGAGCTAACTGTACTGCCGCAAGTTTTGTGCAACTGTGCGTGGGTTTCACCGCGGTGCTCCGATAGGGTCGAGGCCTGAACGACCTTGATGGAATTGCACCATGACGCTCTCGCTGGACTTGCTGTTGGGCTTCGCCCTGTTTGCCTTGGTGACGTCGATCACCCCCGGGCCGAACAACACCATGCTGCTGGCGTCAGGGGTGAATTTCGGCTTCCACCGCACAATCCCCCATATGCTCGGTATCACCTGCGGTTTTTTCATCCTGGTGCTGGCGGTTGGCTTTGGCTTGGGTGCTGTGTTCGAGACTTATCCCCTGGTCTACAACGTACTGCGCTATGTCGGCGCGGCGTATCTGTTGTACCTGGCGTGGAAAATCGCCCACAGCGGCCCGGTGTCAGAGGGCGAGCGGAGCGAGGGTAAACCCATCAGTTACCTGGGGGCGGCGGCGTTCCAGTGGGTCAACCCCAAGGCGTGGATCATGGCCATTGGCGCTATCAGCACCTACACCCCGTTGCAGGGTTACTTCACTAATGTGGTGGTGATTGCTGCCGTGTTTGCCCTGATAAACCTGCCCAGCGTGGGCATGTGGGTGGTGTGCGGTACGCTGTTGCGCAATGTGCTGCGCGAGCCTCGTTGGTTGCGGCTGTTCAACTGGGGCATGGCGCTGCTGCTGGTGATGTCCTTGTACCCGCTGCTGGCCGATAGCCTGCGGCATCTGCTGGGCTGAAGCCACGACAGCCGCGAAGTCCGTTCTAGAGGGCTTTGCGGCTTTTTTGTGGCGGTTTTTTCGTCATTGCCCCGAGTTTTGGCGCCAGCGCAGGTCGCTTTGCAGGGCCAGGTCCCAGGGCGGCATCGGGCTGAAGCGGCTCTTGAGGTATTCCAGCAGCAAGCGGCTGCGGGAGTTGGCCTGCTGCTCCAGGCGCAGGGCGTAGATGCCGCTGGCTTCGGGCCGGGGCAAGCCGTCGTCGCAGAACAGCGGCAGCAGTTCGCCGCGCAGCAGGTATTGGCTTATCAGCCAGGTGGGCAGGTGCGCGATGCCCAGCCCGGCGAGAGCACCGTCCACCAAGGCTTCGGCGTTGTTGCTGCTCATGCGCACCCGCTGTGGGCGATGAGCCTGCTGCTGACCGTCCACCGTAAAACGCCAGGCGAAGGGCGGCGCCAAACCATCCCAATCGAGGCCATCGTGGTCGCCCAGTTCGCCGGGGTGGGTGGGCGTGCCGCGCCGCTTGAGGTAGGCCGGGCTGGCGCAGGCGATGCGCACCATGCTCGCCAGCGGGGTAGCCACCAGCCGCGTGTCGGCCATAAGCCCGGCGCGCAGCACCAGGTCGACCTTGCCCAAGTGCGCACCCTGCATGTCGACAAAGCTGTCGATCAGGTGCAACTGCACATCCAGCCCCGGGTAGGCCAGCAAAAAATCCGCGATTACCGGTGCCAAATGGCGGCGGCCGAACGCGGCAGGGGCGTCGATGCGGATCAGGCCTTGCGGGGCAGTGCTCAGGGATACCGCTTCGGCGCGGGCCAGGCGCAATTCGCTGACGATACGCCGTGCCCGCTCGGCAAAGGCCAAGCCGGCGGGCGTGGCGCGCACGGCGTGGGTGCTGCGGATGAACAACTGGCTGCCCAGGGCGCTTTCCAGGCTGTCGATACGCCGGGCCACGGCCGACGGGGTCAAGGGGTGGCGGCGCGAGGCGGCGGAAAAACTGCCGGTTTCCAGTACGTCGAGAAAAAGGCCGAGTTGGTCGGTGAGTAGGTTTGGATTCACGGAGGGGCTCGCTTGTGCGGATAGCGCATAGCCATTGTGCGTTGCTGTGCGTTTCCAGGCTAGGCCAGGTTGCGTAGCATGCGGGCACCTTGTGAGGAGTGGCCTGTGATTGAGTTAGCGATGTATCTGGCCCTGGGTGCGGCGTTGGGCACCGTGGGCGGGTTGTTCGGCATTGGCGGCGGTTTGATCGCGATCCCGGTGCTGGGCGTGTTGTTCGGCCTGGACCAGCAGATCGCCCAGGGCACGGCGCTGGTGATGGTGGTGCCCAACGTGATGCTGGCCTTGTGGCGTTACCACCAGCGCAACCGCATCGAGCTGCGCCATGTCTTGCCGTTGGCGAGCATGGGTTTTTGTTTTGCCTGGCTGGGTTCGATCTGGGCGGTGGGCCTGGACGCGCGGTTGATGCGCCTGGGCTTTGTGGCGTTCCTGATAGCCCTATCGGTGTACAACCTGGCGCGCATGTTCACCCGCACGGCCGCGCCCTCGGCGCAGATGCGCTATGGCTGGCCTTGGCTCGGTGTGCTGGGGGCCGCTTCGGGGTCGATGGGCGGCTTGTTCGGCGTGGGCGGCGCGGTGGTGGCAACGCCCGTGCTGACCAGCCTGTTCGGCACCACCCAGGTGGTGGCGCAGGGCTTGTCACTGGCCCTGGCGCTGCCGAGCACCGGCGTGACCCTGGTGACCTACGCCCTGCACCAGCAGGTCAACTGGGGAGTTGGCGTGCCGTTGGCCATCGGTGGCCTGCTGAGCATCAGTTGGGGGGTGAAGATCGCCCACGCCTTGCCGGAGCGCCTGCTGCGTGGGTTGTTCTGCGGTTTTCTGGTGGTCTGCGCGGTGATGCTGGCTTTTAAAGTCTGAAGCCTTCGACGATGTGCTCGGCCAGGCATTCGGTGATGGGCGAGTTTTTTTGCGGATGGCGCAACAACATGATGCTGGCGGCGGGCAGTTCCGGCATGCCATCGGCGGCGCCCAGCACCCGCAGGTCATCGGTGACCAGGCTGCCCATATGGGCGGTGACCGCCAGGCTGGCGCTGACCACCGCCATAATCGCCGCCACGCTGGAGCTGTGGTAAGCCAGGCGAAAATCCCGGCCGCAACCCTCCAGCGCTTTGCACGCCCATTGGGTGCAAAAGAACTCCGGGCCGGGCATGGCCAGGGGCAGCACGGTGTGTTCCTCCAGGCAGAACCCCGGCGCGGCGGCCCACACCAGGCGTTCGTGGCGCAGTAATTGGCCGATTTCCTCGCCGGGTTTGCGGGTGATGACGGTCAGGTCCAGGTCCTGGCGTTGCATCAGGATGCTGGAGGCCTCGCAGTGCATTTCGATCTGGATCAGCGGATAGGCCTGGGCGAAGCGCGACAGGATGCCCGGCAGAAACCGCATCACGTAGTCGTCCGGTGTACCGATGCGCACGGTGCCGACCATGTGCGGCTCGCGCAGGGTGTTGAACACTTCGCTGTGCAGCTTGAGGATGCGCCGCGCATAGCCCAGCAGAATCTGGCCTTCGGGAGTGAGCCGCACCTGGCGCCCGTCGCGCTGGAAGAGCTGGCGTTGCAGCACGTCCTCTTCCAGGCGCTTCATCTGCATGCTGACCGCCGATTGGGTGCGGTTGACTACCTCCCCGGCGCGGGTGAACCCGCCCTGGTCGGCGATGGCGACAAAGGTGCGCAGGACTTCGGTGTCGATACTGGGGTAGTGGCTCATCAATCAATCTCTGAGATGTATTGCATCAGAAACATTCGTTGGATTGATCTTAGCCCTGATAACAGACTGCCGTCATCCCCATTGGAGAACAGGATGATGAAAGCTCAACGCGGCTTTTTGGTAGTGACCCAGGCGCCGTGGCGCCCGCTGCTGCAACGGCTCGGCCGCTGGCGCGAGGTGCGCCGAGAGCGGCGGCTGTTGGCGGGGCTCAGCGATGACGCGCTCCGGGATATCGGCCTGAACCCGGCGGATGTGCGCGCCAGCACGGCAGACCCGTGCTGGCGCGACCCTTTGGGCCGCTGACCCTGTCTAGGCGGGGCTCAGCGTTTGACTTGCTTGAGGGTTTCGGCGATCAGGAAGGCCAGTTCTAGGGATTGGTCGGCGTTCATCCGTGGGTCGCAGTGGGTGTGGTAGCGATCCGACAAGCCATCCTCGGTGATTGGCCGGGCGCCGCCGATGCACTCGGTGACGTTCTGGCCGGTCATCTCGATATGAATGCCGCCGGCATAGCTGCCCTCGGCTTGGTGAACCTGGAAGAACTGCTTCACTTCGCCGAGGATCTGCGCAAAATCGCGGGTCTTGTAGCCGCTGCTGGCCTTGATGGTATTGCCGTGCATCGGGTCGCAGCTCCACAGCACCTGCTTGCCTTCGCGTTCCACGGCGCGAATCAGCTGTGGCAAGTGGTCGCCCACCTTGCTGGCGCCCATGCGCGCGATCAGGTTCAGGCGCCCGGGGTCGTTGTCCGGGTTGAGGGTGTCGATCAGGCGGATCAGGTCGTCGGTGTTCATGCTCGGGCCGACCTTGACCCCGATGGGGTTGTTCACCCCGCGCAGGAACTCGACATGGGCACCGTCCAGTTGGCGGGTGCGGTCGCCGATCCACAGCATGTGGGCCGAGCAGTCGTAGTAGTCGTTGGTCAGGCTGTCGCGGCGCACGAAGGCTTCTTCGTAATTGAGCAGCAGGGCCTCATGGGCGGTGAAGAAACTGGTTTCGCGCAGTTGCGGCGAGCTGTCCATGCCGCAGGCGCGCATAAAGGCCAGCGTCTCGTCGATGCGGTTGGCCAAATGGCTGTACTTTTCGGCCAGGGCCGAGTTGGCGATGAAATCCAGGTTCCACTTGTGCACTTGGTGCAGGTCGGCAAACCCGCCCTGGGCGAACGCGCGCAGCAGGTTCAGGGTGGCGGTGGATTGGTGATAGGCCTGGAGCAGGCGTTCCGGGTCCGGCACGCGGCTTTTTTCGTCGAAACCGATGCCGTTGACGATATCGCCACGGTAGGCCGGCAGGGTCACGCCGGCGAGGGTTTCGTCATTGGCTGAACGCGGCTTGGCAAATTGCCCGGCCATGCGCCCGACCTTGACCACCGGGCAACCGGCGGCAAAGGTCATGACAATCGCCATTTGCAGCAGCACCTTGAAGGTGTCGCGGATTTTTGCCGCCGAGAACTCGGCAAAGCTTTCGGCGCAATCACCGCCCTGCAGCAGGAACGCGCGGCCCTGGGTCACTTCGGCAAACTGGCGGCGCAACTCCCGGGCCTCACCGGCAAACACCAGCGGCGGGTAACTGGCCAGGCTTTGCTCGACCCGCAGCAAATGCGCCGCGTCGGGGTAGTGGGGTTGTTGCTGGATCGGCAGGGCACGCCAGCTATCGGGACTCCAGGGTTGGCTCATCGCAGGCTCTAGTGTTTTACGGTGGGAGCGGCATGTTATCAGCAATTAGTACGTGACCTGTGCGCGCTGCTTCGCCCACAATCGCGCCTTTGCCGCGTTCAACCGGCAGTTTATTGCGTCGCCGGGCCCGGCGGCGATCAGGAGACGAAATGACTGAGGAGCGCGTCGAGCATTTGCTCGCCGAGGTGCAGGACGAGTACGGCGTGATTCGCGTGCTGGAAGTGGCGGACTACCGCTTTCTCGAGTTTGGCGATGCCATCGAGCAGAGTTGCGTGTTCACCGCCGACCCGAGCTGGCTGGAGTACGACTACACCCGCGCCATGCTGATTGGCGCGCTGTGCCACGAGGCGCCGGAAAGCGCGCTGTTCCTGGGGTTGGGCGCCGGCACGCTGACTCAGGCCTGCCTCAAGTTCCTGCCCCTGGAAGATGTCGAAGCCATCGAGCTGCGCCCCGACGTGCCACGCCTGGCCATCGAGTACCTGGGGCTGGACGACGACCCGCGCCTGTATATCCGCGTGGGCGATGCCCTGGAGCTGCTGGCCAGCGCCGAATCCGCCGACCTGATTTTCGTCGACCTCTATACCGATGTCGGCCCCGGTGTAGGGCATCTGGCCTGGGGTTTTCTGACCGACTGCCAGAAACGCCTGAACCCGGGCGGTTGGCTGGTCATCAACCAATGGGCCACGGATGACGGCAAACCCCTGGGCGCGGCGTTGCTGCGCGGCCTTTACCACCGACATTACTGGGAACTGCCGGTGAAGGAGGGCAACGTGATCCTGATCGTGCCCGCCGACCTGGAGCAGGAGCTGGACCTGCCTGCCCTGACCGCCCGGGCCGAGGCGCTGGCACCCCGCCTGGGCTATTCGCTGCAGGCGCTTATCAAGGCGATGCGCCCCGCGACCTGATCGTGGGCCAGCGCCCCTTGAACAGCCCCGAACGCCGGCTTGAGTGATGACGGTTGTCCGCGGCACAGGGGCGCAGCGATGAAACGTTTAAGCCTCTCACCTGGCAGGCTCAGGCTTTTAGAGCGTCGACCTTGGCACGGGAATGGGCAAAGCCCGCGACATCAAGGCCTGCGCTCGGCTTGGGCATTAAAAAAAACTCCCTTTTTTGGTGAATTCCGGTATAGTGCGCGCCGGCCTTTAGCCAGGCCGCGTTCAGGTAGCGCAATTCCCCGAAGTCAGCTTCGGCTGCACGTCCGTACAAACGGACTCTTCCTTGACGATCCTTTCATTCATTCGTTTTCGCAAATCCCCGCCGACAAAGCAGCCAGGGCGACTCTTGAGTCTTACACGGCATGCGCAGCTTTGGAGCATGGGTCTTTGCGGATGCACTTAGAGGCAGACCCATGACCCAGGAAACCGGCGGCTTCGCCGCTTTTAATCTTAATCCGAACATTCTCGCCGCCGTCATCGCAACCGGCTACGAAGAACCTTCGGCTATTCAGCAGCAATCGATCCCGATCATCATGGCCGGTCACGACATGATTGGTCAGGCGCAAACCGGTACGGGTAAAACTGCCGCGTTCGCCCTGCCGATCCTGCACCGCATCGATCCTGCTAAGCGCGAACCGCAAGCCCTGATCCTGGCGCCAACCCGTGAGTTGGCGCTGCAAGTAGCAACCGCTTTTGAAACCTACGCCAAGCAAATGCCGGGCGTTACCGTCGTGGCTGTCTACGGTGGCGCGCCCATGGGCCCGCAACTCAAAGCCATCCGCAACGGCGCACAAATCGTCGTCGCCACCCCGGGCCGCCTGTGCGACCACCTGCGTCGCGACGAAAAAGTGCTGGCGACCGTGAACCACCTGGTTCTGGACGAAGCTGACGAAATGCTCAAGCTGGGCTTCATGGATGACCTGGAAGTCATCTTCAAAGCCCTGCCCGCCAGCCGCCAAACCGTACTGTTCTCGGCGACCCTGCCACAGTCGATCCGTGCCATCGCCGAGCGCCACCTGCGCGATCCGCAGCACGTGAAGATCCAGACCAAGACCCAGACCGTTACCGCGATCGAGCAGGCACACCTGCTGGTTCACGCTGACCAGAAGACCTCGGCTGTATTGAGCCTGCTGGAAGTCGAAGACTTCGACGCCCTCATCATGTTCGTGCGCACCAAACAAGCAACCCTGGACCTGGCCAGCGCCCTGGAAGCCAAAGGCTACAAAGCCGCTGCACTGAACGGTGACATTGCCCAGAACCAGCGTGAGCGCGTGATCGAATCCCTCAAGGATGGCCGTTTGGACATCGTTGTGGCGACCGACGTTGCCGCCCGTGGCCTGGACGTTCCGCGCATCACCCACGTGTTCAACGTGGACATGCCTTACGACCCTGAGTCCTACGTGCACCGTATCGGCCGTACCGGCCGTGCCGGTCGCGAAGGTCGTGCGCTGCTGCTGGTGACGCCACGCGAGCGCCGCATGCTGCAAGTGATCGAGCGCGTGACCGGGCAGAAAGTTGCCGAAGTTCGCCTGCCAGACGCCCAGGCTGTGCTCGATGCGCGCATCAAGAAGCTGACCAACAGCCTGTCGCCGCTGGTGGCTGACGCCGAATCGACCCACGGCGATCTGCTCGATCGCCTGACCGCCGACATCGGTTGCACCCCGCGCGCCCTGGCCGCAGCCTTGCTGCGCAAGGCCACCAACGGTCAAGCCCTGACCCTGGCGGCCATCGAGAAAGAACGCCCACTGGTGCCGAACAACGCACCCCGTGGCGATCGTCCTGAGCGTACCGGCGACCGTCCGGACCGTGGTGATCGCGAGCGCCGCGCTCCGGTTCCACTGGCCGAAGGTCGTGCCCGTTGCCGCACCGCGTTGGGCGCGCGTGATGGCATCGCCGCCAAGAACCTGCTGGGCGCTATCCTCAACGAGGGTGGCCTGGCGCGCGAAGCGATCGGTCGTATCCAAGTGCGTGATAGCTTCAGCCTGGTCGAGTTGCCGGAAGATGGTCTGGAGAAGTTGCTGACCAAACTGAAAGACACTCGCGTTGCCGGTAAGCAGCTCAAACTGCGTCGCTATCGCGAAGATTGATCCGCTTGCGGGTTGATTGATCGCACATGAAAAATCCCCGACTGGTTCGGGGATTTTTTATGCCTGGCGTTTCGTCTGGGCGGCTGCGGCTCAGTCGAACCGGTAGATGTCCATGCCCAGCGCACCAAGGGTGAAGCCCTGGTGGACGATGCCGAAGGTCCCGCCGGCACCTCGGGCGAAGTACAGCGGCAGCAGGTGCTCGTCGCTGGGGTGGTTGCGCGCGGCGTTGGGGGCCTGGCGACGATAGTCGTCGAGGGCGGCGTCATTGCCGGCCTGGAGTTTGTCCACAATCCAGTCGCGAAACTCCCGGGCCCAGGGTGTGATGGTCTCGGGGCCGGCGCGCCAGTCCAGCTCGCCCAGGTTGTGGGTGATGCTGCCAGAACCGATCAACAACACGCCTTGCGCCCTCAGGTCCGCCAGGGCGCGGCCAACGCGGGTTTGCAGAGCCGGGCCCAGATGGCTGGGCAACGACACCTGCACCACCGGTATGTCGGCGCGCGGGTACATCAGCGAAAGCGGCACCCAAGCGCCGTGGTCGAACGGCCGTTGGGCGTCCAATTCCGCCGGCAGGCCGGCGGCGTGCAATAACCCGGCGACTTCGCCAGCCAATTCGGGTTGGCCGGGGGCGGGGTATTGCACGGCGTACAGGGCGGCGGAGAAGCCGCCAAAGTCGTGCCAGGTTTTGGGGTGCGGATGGCTGCTGACCCGCAGGCCCTGGCTTTCCCAGTGGGCGGACACCACTACTATGGCCTTGGGCCGCTCCAGCTCGGCGGCCAATCGGGCCAGGGCCGGGCCGCTGGCGCCGGGTTCAAGTGCCAGCATGGGCGAGCCGTGTGAGATAAACAGGCTGGGAAGCATAAGACGGTCCTGAGCGTTAAGATGACGCCATCTTCAGCCAGATCATTGATCTAAATCTAATATAAGTTTTAGCGCTTTTTGATCGATTTATCAGAGGTGTTTATGCAGCCAGAGTTTTGGCACAAGCGCTGGGAGCGCGACCAGATTGGTTTCCACTTACCTGAAGTGAACCCTTACTTGCCGCAATTCTGGCCTGGTTTGGGGTTGGCTCCGGGCAGCCAGGTGCTGGTGCCGTTGTGCGGAAAAAGCCTGGATATGGGCTGGCTTGCGGGGCAGGGGTATCGGGTGCTGGGGGTGGAGCTGTCGGCCAAGGCAGTGGAGGACTTTTTCGCGGAACAACAGGTGGAACCACAGCTCTGCCAGCGTGGTGCTTTCCGTGTCTATCAGGCCGGAACGTTGGAGGTGTGGTGTGGGGATTTTTTCGCCTTGAGTGCCGAGGATGTTGCTGAGTGTGCGGCTTTTTATGATCGGGCTGCGCTGATCGCGTTGCCTGAGCCGATGCGCGAGCAGTATGCCCAGCACCTGGAACGCATCCTCAAGGACGGCTGTAAAGGGTTACTAATTACCCTCGATTACGATCAGTCGCAGATGAACGGGCCGCCGTTTGCGGTCACTGACCCAGAGGTCCAGCAGCTGTTCGGGGCAGATTGGCAACTGCGGATCGGGTACGAGAAAGACATCCTGGGTGAGAGTTGGAAGTTCCTCAAGGGTGGCGTCACGCGCTTGGATGAGCGGGTTTATCAGTTGAGCAAACGCTGAGCCACGGGCAAACAAAAAGGGGTGACACAGTCACCCCTTTTTGTTTGGTTGTTAGCCGCGGCGACGCAGAGCGTCGATACGCTCTTCCAGCGGTGGGTGGCTCATGAACATGCGAGCCAGGCCTTGCTTGACACCACCATTGATGCCGAAGGCATTCAGGGTGTCAGGCATGTGCACGGGCAAACCCTGTTCCGAGCGCAGGCGTTGCAGCGCACCGATCATCGCGTTGGTGCCGGCCAGCCGGGCGCCGGCTTCGTCGGCGCGGAACTCGCGTTTGCGCGAGAACCACATGACGATGGAGCTGGCCAGAAAGCCCAGTACCAGTTCGGCGAAGATGGTCGCTACGTAGTAGGCGATGCCCTGGCCTTCTTCGTTCTTGAAGATCACCTTGTCGACGAAGTTGCCGATGATCCGCGCAAAGAACATCACGAAGGTGTTCACCACGCCTTGCACCAGTGCCAGGGTGACCATGTCACCGTTGGCGACGTGGCCGATTTCATGGGCCAGCACGGCTTTGACTTCATCCGGGGAAAAGCGCTCCAGCAGGCCCTGGCTTACGGCGACCAGTGCGTCGTTCTTGTTCCAGCCTGTAGCGAAGGCGTTGGCCTCGTAGGCCGGAAAGATCCCGACTTCGGGCATCTTGATGCCGGCTTCGCGGGACAGTTGCTCTACAGTCTGCAACAACCATTGTTCATGGCGAGTGCGCGGCTGGCTGATGATCTGGGTGCTGGTACTCATCTTCGCCATCCACTTGGAGATGAACAGCGAAAACAGGGAGCCGGCAAAACCGAAGACCGCACAGAAGATCAGCAGCTGATTGAGGTTCAGGTCAACCCCGTTGGCCGCCATGAACCCGTTGAAGCCGAAAAGGCTCAGGGTGATGCTGGCAATCAGCACGACCGCCAGGTTAGTGGCCAAAAACAGCAGAATGCGCATCATGGTTGTAGAACTCTCCTCATGCTAAAGACGTAGCGTACTGCGGGGTATATAAGGTGCTGCACCGGGCTATTCAACCGGGTGACTATTTCAAACTGTGTCTTACAGTGGATTTTTAGCCGCCTGTAGGGTATTTCCCGCGAGATGCACCGGTTGGTCTGATCTTTTTTTCTCCGCGAAGGTCCTGCTGCCGTTGGGTATGCGGGTTCTCAGGTCTCTAAAATGGAAGCCTGGGATGGCATGAGGCGAGCAATGGCAAAGATGTGTTGCTGAATGGCTCGCTGTACGACTTTGCTTAAGCCGTACAGCGCAACGAACTTACTGGCGGTAGGACTTGAGGAAGTTGCCGATCCGACCAATCGCCTGCTCCAGGTCGTCGACCCGTGGCAGGGTCACGACACGGAAGTGATCGGGCCATGGCCAGTTGAAGGCCGTGCCCTGAACTACCAGGAGTTTTTCCGAGAGCAGCAGGTCGAGGACGAACTTCTCATCGTTAAGGATCGGACAGACTTTCGGGTCGATCCGTGGGAAGGCGTAGAGCGCGCCCATCGGTTTGACGCAGCTGACGCCGGGGATATCGTTGAGCAGTTCCCAGGTACGGTTGCGCTGTTCCAGCAGGCGCCCAGCGGGCAGTACCAGGTCGTTGATGCTCTGGTAGCCGCCCAGGGCGGTCTGGATCGCATGTTGGCTTGGCACGTTGGCACATAGGCGCATGTTGGCCAGCATGTCGATGCCCTCTATGTAGCTTTGGGCGTTGTGCTTGGGGCCGGAAATCGCCACCCAGCCGGAGCGGAAGCCGGCAACCCGATAGGATTTTGAGAGACCGTTGAAGGTCAGGCACAGCAGGTCTGGCGCCAGGGAGGCGGTGCAAATGTGCACGGCGTCGTCATAGAGAATCTTGTCGTAGATCTCATCGGAAAACACCACCAGGTTGTGCTGGCGGGCCAATTCCAGCATGCCCAGCAGCACTTCCTTGGAGTACACGGCGCCGGTGGGGTTGTTCGGGTTGATGATGACCAGGGCCTTGGTGTTCGGCGTGATCTTGGCCTTGATGTCAGCCAGGTCCGGCCACCAGTTGGCCTGCTCGTCGCACAGGTAGTGCACCGGGTTGCCGCCGGCCAGGGTGACGGCAGCGGTCCAGAGCGGGTAGTCGGGGGCCGGGACGAGGACTTCGTCGCCATTGTTGAGCAAGGCCTGCATGGCCATCACGATCAGCTCGGACACCCCGTTGCCCAGATAGATGTCCTCGATGCCGACGCCTTCCACGTGCATTTGCTGGTAGTACTGCATCACGGCCTTGCGGGCACTGAACAGGCCCTTGGAGTCGCTGTAGCCCTGGGCTGTGGGCAGGTTGCGGATGACGTCCTGAAGGATTTCATCGGGTGCTTCGAAACCAAAAGGCGCCGGGTTGCCGATGTTCAGCTTGAGGATGCGATGGCCTTCCTCTTCCAGGCGTTTGGCGTGCTTGAGCACTGGGCCGCGAATGTCATAGCAGACGTTGGCGAGCTTGTTCGATTTGCTGACCTGCATGGCGATGTGTTCCCGAAAATGAACGATCCAGGCGCAGCGCGGTGCTTGCGGGCTGGGAATCCTGCGTGCTCACACAGGCCTGTGGCCGGCGTAGCGGCTTGAATGCACGTGACACGGCTGCCAGACTGGCGTCTGACGAGGCGCAATCATACGTGCCGCCTGATCCGTGGAAAAGATACAGATCAGGCTTTTTGAGCCACAGAGGTAAGACGATGACAAAGCTTGAGAAAACCCTTGAAGAATGGCGTGCCATGCTCGACCCCGAGCAGTACAACGTATGCCGCCTGAAGGGCACTGAGCGGCCGTTTTCGGGCAAGTACAACGACTCCAAGGTTGATGGCGTGTATCACTGCATTTGCTGCAATGAACCGCTGTTCGATTCCCAGGCCAAATTCGATTCTGGCTGCGGTTGGCCCAGTTTCTACGAGCCGATAGGCGAAAACGCCATGACCGAGATCCGCGACGTCAGCCACGGCATGATTCGCACCGAAGTGGTGTGCAGCCACTGTGATGCGCACCTGGGGCATGTGTTTCCCGACGGTCCGGCGCCCACCGGTTTACGTTATTGCATCAACTCGGTGTGCCTGGACCTGGTGCCGCGCGTCTGACACAGCCCTGAGTGAAAGCAGCCCTTCGCGGGCTGTTTTTTGAGCAATTCAATTGTATGCAATTGAATTGCTCGTTATGGTTGTCGTTCTTTCCGCTACGGAGCGCCTGAACCATGACCGACAAACTGCTGCAAATCCCTTGCACCACCCTCAACGGCGAGCAAAAGACCCTGGCGGACTTCGCCGGGAAAGCCGTGTTGGTGGTCAACACCGCGAGCAAGTGCGGTTTCACCCCGCAGTACAAGGGCCTCGAAGAGCTCTGGCAGACCTACAAGGACCAAGGCCTGGTGGTGCTGGGCTTTCCCTGCAACCAGTTCGGCAAGCAGGAACCGGGGGATGAAGGCGCTATCTCGCAATTCTGCGAACTCAATTTCGGCGTCACTTTCCCGTTGTTCAAGAAGATTGAAGTCAACGGCGCCGGGGCCCATCCGCTGTTCGTGCAATTAAAGAAGCGCGCACCGGGGTTGTTGGGCTCCCAGGGCATCAAGTGGAATTTCACCAAGTTTCTGATCGGTAAGGACGGGCAACGGGTCAAGCGCTTCGCGCCGACCACCAAGCCCCAGGAGTTGGCCGGCGAGATAGAAGCCTTGCTCAAATGAAGGACCTGTCAGCCAATTCGCTCCAACTCGACAGTCAGTTGTGCTTCAAGTTGTACGCCGCATCGCGGGCGGTGATCCGTGGCTACAAGCCCATGCTCGACCGCTTGGGCCTGACTTACCCGCAATACCTGGTGATGCTGGTGCTGTGGGAGTGGCATGACGCACCGCCCGAGCAGCCCACGGTTAAGGCCCTGGGCGAGCGCCTGAGCCTGGATTCCGGGACGCTGACGCCGTTGCTCAAGCGTCTGGAGCAGATGGCGTTGGTGCAGCGCCAGCGTTCGGCGCGGGATGAGCGGGAAGTGCATTTGAGTCTGGCCGCACCAGGGCTGGCGTTGCGCGATGCGGTGGCACCGCTCAAGGCACGGCTGTTGTGCGATAGCGGCGTGGATCTGGATGGCTTGGGGGCCTTGCGCGAAGGCCTGGATCAGTTGCTGGGTCAGCTCAAGGCTTTGTCATGAGTGGCACCCAGCGGTCGAGCAGGGCCGCCAGTTCTTCGCGGCGAAACGGCTTGGCCAGGTAATCGTCCATGCCGGCCGCACGGCAACGCTCGCGCTCCTCGGGCATGGCGTTGGCTGTGAGAGCAACGATGGGCAGGTCGGGCCAGCGCCCGCTCTGGCGAATCTGCCGGCTCGCCTCGTAGCCATCCATCACCGGCATGTTGCAGTCCATCAGCACCAACTCGAAGGAGCCTTGCTCCAGCAGGCCAAGGGCTTCGCCGCCATGGGCCGCGACGCTGACCTCGCAGCCGAGCTTACCCAGCATGCCCTTGGCCACCAGTTGATTGACCGGGTTGTCCTCCACCAGAAGGATGCGCCCGCGGCCTTGCAGGGCCGGCGTGGCGAGCTGGGCATCGTCAATAACGTGGGTTTCGACTTGCAGAGTGCGGCGCAAGGTCTGGTACAGCGCCGTGCGAGCCAAAGGCCGCGCCTGCTGTTGCAGTGGCGCCAGGGCGCTGGCTTCTTCGCTCGGCAGGAAATTGCCATAGGCGGTGACCAGCAGGATCGGCGCCGCGAGGCCCGGACGCAGGCCGAACAGGCACTGCGGGCAATCGCTGATGAGCAAGTCGGGGTCGAGGTTGGCCAATGAATCGTCGAGGTTGCGCCGATGGTAGTCCAGGCCCCAACCGGGCAGCAGGCTGTTCAGCAACTCGGCCAGGCCACTGTCGGCCGTGGTCAGAGCGACGATGCAACCGCGCAAGGGTTGGGGCGTGACGGCAGGTGTATGGCAAGGCAAGGGCAACTCGGCACAGAACTGGCTGCCAAAACCCGCTTCGGAGCTGATTATCAGCCGGCCCTGCATGGCTTCGCAGAGGTTATAGGTCAGCGCCAGGCCCAAACCGGTGCCGCCGAACTGGCGGGTAATGCCGGCGCCGGCCTGGGTGAAAGGCTGGAAGATCTTCACCTGGGCGTCCTGGGCAATGCCGATGCCGGTGTCGCAGACCTCGATCCTGACCCCGTCCGCCACCTGTTTGAGGCGCACGTCGACACGGCCGAAGCGGGTGAACTTGAGGGCGTTGGACAGCAGGTTGCTGACGATTTGGCGCACCCGCGTCGGGTCGCCCAGCACCAGGGCGGGGAATTGCGGGTCGATCAGGCAGGTCAGTTCAACGCTGGGCGCCGCATTCTGCGAGAGCAGGTTGGCGGTGTCTTCGATCAGGGCGCCGAGGTCGAAGGGGATGCGTTCGAGCTCCAATTGGCCGGCGTCGAATTTCGACAGGTCGAGAATGTCATTGAGCAACTCCACCAGCACTTTGCCGGAGTCGTGGGCGATTGCCAGTTGCTGGCGTTGCTCGGCGTTGAGCGGGCTGTCCAGGGACAGGGCGATCATGCCCAGCAGGCCATTGAGCGGTGTGCGGATTTCATGGCTCATGTTGGCCAGGAACGCTGACCGCGCCTCGGCCATTTCCAGCGCCGTGGTGCGGGCGTGCTGTAGTTCTTCATTGGATTGGCTCAGGCGGCTGTTGATCGCCTTGAGCTCCATGGTGCGAGCCGAAACGATGTTTTCCAGTTGCCCCAGGTAATCGGTGAGGCGATTTTCGGCGTTGCGCCGCTGGCGGATTTCGGTGGCCATGTTCTCGAACTGCTGGTTGGCCACCTTGACCAGAACGCCGATCTCATCATGTTCATGGCCGGCGGGGAACTCCAGCCTGGCCTGCTGGCTGTTGCGCGGGTCGCTGCGGCTCAGTTCACGTATCACCCGCACCAGTGGCTTGGTCAGCATCACGTAGAACAACGCCAGCAGAATGCCCGTGAGGATCAGGCTGCGGGCGAAACCATTGAGCAGGGTGACTTCGGCCCGGCGCAAAAAACGGCTGCCAAAGGCGTAAGTGTCGATGTCCAAGCGCAGGGTGCCGAGGGCTTCGCCCGGCATATGGTCGAGGTAGAGGCGGTCCTCGAACTGGCGCTGGGCGCCGAATAGAAAGTCGCTGATGACCCGGTAGCCGCTTTGCTGGCCGGGGCGGCGCACGCTGGCCAGGACGCTGTCGTTGTTGTCGATCAACTGGGCGCCGATCACGGCGGGCGAGCGCAACAGGCCCAAGGTCAGCTCCTGGGCGAGTTCGGCGTCAATGTTGTAGGCGATGCGCGAGGCGGGGTTGTGGCTGATTTCCAGGAGCGCGTGTATTTCACGGTTGATGGAGGCATCTTCACTGGCATAATCGATGCCAATTTGCAGCAGGCTGAGCAGGGTTCCCAGCAAGAAACCGACCAGTACAGTGAGCCTGGCCTGTTTGTAGGACAGGCGATTGGTGAACTTGATATCCATCGGATGCTGAGCCATGTCCCGTTTCCCTTCGCTGGGCAAGCATAGCCGATGATCGCTGTTTTTCGGCGCAGTTCGTTTATGTGTTTATCCCGTTACGGCCCGCAGTGGCCGGGCGTGGGGCCTGGCTTTACAACAAATCGTCCAAACAAGCCTTGAGGAGAAGTCGTGGATTCTCGATTGAATGCGTTTCTTGAACGTGCCGACGCCGTGCTGGCGCGCCTGGAGCCCTTGCTGCCGGCGCCGCGCCACGCCATCGACTGGACGACGTGCCTGGCGGCGCGCTGGCAGCGCGATGGCCGCACGGGCTACCTGATGCCGCTGGAGGTCAGCCTGGATATGCGCCTGAGCGACCTGATCGGGGTCGATAAGCAATGTGAGCAACTGGGCCGCAACACCGAGCAGTTCCTCGACGGCATGCCCGCCAACCACGCCTTGCTGTGGGGCGCGCGGGGCACGGGCAAATCATCCCTGGTGCGGGCGCTGCTGGCTGAGCATGCCAAGCGCGGTTTGCGCCTGATCGAAATCGAGCGCGATCACCTGGCCGACCTGCCGCGTGTGGTCGAGCAACTGCAAAAATTGCCCCAGCGCTTCGTGTTGTTTTGCGATGACCTGTCGTTCGAGACCGGGGAGGGGGACTACCGGGTGCTCAAGAGCGTGCTCGACGGCTCCCTGGAACAGGCGCCGGACAATGTCTTGTTGTACGCCACGTCCAACCGTCGGCACTTGGTGCCGGAGAAGGAAAGCGACAACGAGAACTGGAAAATGGTCGACGGTGAACTGCACCCCAACGAAGCGGTGGAAGACAAGATCGCGCTGTCGGACCGCTTCGGTTTGTGGCTGTCGTTCTATCCCTTCACTCAGGAGCACTTTCTTAACGTGGTCGAACACTGGGTCGGCGAGCTCGCAGCCAAGGCCGGGCTGGCCTGGCAGCGTGATGAGGAGCTGGACATCCTTGCGGTACGCTGGGCCACCGGGCGCGGCAACCGCAACGGGCGTTGCGCCTACCAGTTCGCCCGTTATTGGGTGGGCCTCAAGTTGCTGGAGCAAAAGCCATGATCGATTTGCAGCAAAACGTGGCGGGCCTAGAGGGCTACAGCTTGCTCCTGGCGCAACTGGAGTCGTTGCTGGCCGATGAGCGTGATTTCATCGCCAATGCGGCGCAGTTCTCGGCGTTTCTGTTCAACCAACTCGATGATCTAAACTGGGCGGGTTTCTACCTCAATAAGCATGAGGAACTGGTGCTCGGCCCGTTCCAGGGGCAGATCGCTTGTGTGCGTATCCCGTTCGGGCGTGGTGTGTGCGGCGCGGCTGCGGCCACGTTGCAGACCCAGCGGGTGGATGACGTACATGCCTTCGCCGGGCATATCGCCTGTGACAGCGCATCCAACAGTGAGTTGGTGGTGCCGCTGGTCAAGGACGGGCGCCTGATTGGCGTGCTGGATCTGGACAGCCCCTTGCTGGCCCGCTTTACCGAGCAGGATCAGGCCGGGATCGAGGCGTTGGCGCAGGTGTTCCTGCGCTTGAGTGACTGTTAGTCAGGCTTTGAGGCCAGCCTTGCTGAGCAAGCTGTCGGGTTCGACGAGGTCGATCTGCTGCGGCGCGAGGAACTGCTCGGCGTATTGGCGATAGATGCCCGCCTCGATGAACAGGCCGAATAGTTGCGGGTCGATGTGGGCATCACGGCACATGCCGGCCATGATGCCCAGCGCCTCACTGAGGGTCTTGGCCTTCTTATACGGGCGATCGGCGGCGGTGAGGGCTTCAAAGATATCGGCAATCGCCATCATGCGCGCCGGCAGGCTCATGTCTGCGCGCTTGAGCTGCTTGGGGTAACCGGTGCCGTCCATTTTTTCATGATGGCCACCGGCGATCTCGGTGACATTGCCCAGGTGGCTGGGAAACGGCAGGTGGCTGAGCATCAGGATCGTCTGCACCATGTGGTGGTTGATGACGTAGCGTTCCTCGCGGGTCAAGGTGCCCCGGTTGATGCTCAGGTTGTACAGCTCGCCACGGTTGTACTTGTAGGCCGGCACCTCGAGCTTGAAACCCCAGGGGTTGTCGGCCGGAATCAGTTCGCTTGGTGCGCGCTCGAACAGGTGCTCGGGCTTGTCCGCCAACAGGGGCTCGGTGGCCGGCAGGCTGGCGGCGGGCGTACGCGCCTGGCGCGCATTCTCTTCCCAGGAAACCCCGAGGCGATCATCCAGGGTGCGGGTCCAGGTGCGGGCGGCGATGGTGCGCAAGCGTTGCAAATCCTCATCGCTCATGGATTCGCCGCCCAGGTTGCAGCGGGCGACAAAGGCAAAGTCATCATCCAGGCTGGCCAGGCTGGCATCGCGTAGCGCCGCCAGTGGCTGCTCGTCGCCGCCCAAGGCCCGGGCCTGCCAGAAACTGACCCAGGCATCGCACTTGAGCACCTCGAAGCGGGTGCGGATTTCATGAATGCGGTCGCACAGGGTCTCCAGTTTGGTCGCCTTGTCGACCACGTATTCTGGCGTGGTGACCTTGCCGCAATCATGCAGCCAGGCCGCGATGTGCAGGGCTTCCCACTCGTCCTCGCTGGGGCGGTAGGCGCGAAACGCCGGTTGTTGGCTCTCGGCAGCCGCGCGGGCGAGCATTAGGGTCAGGGCTGGTACGCGCTGGCAATGGCCTCCGGTGTATGGGCTCTTGGCGTCGATGGCGCCGGCCAATAGCTGGATAAAGGCGTCCAGAAGCTGTTTTTGCTTGGCTTGCAGCCGTTGGCTCTCGATGCACACTGCCGCCGCGCCGGAAACAGCCTGGATAAAGGCGATGCGGTCAGGGCGCAGTTTTTCCAGGTCGGCCTCGCTGCCGCTGTCGGCGAGCAACAACACCAATACCCCGACCATTTCGTTATGCCGGTTGCGCAAGCGGATGGCAATCAAGTGCGCTCGAGGGCATTGCATGGCCAGCAGCACGCTTTGCAGGTCTTGCGCTGCTTCAAAGCCCAGGGATGCAACGGCGCTGTCTTGACGATTGAGTTGCTGCAACCAGTGCGGGGCAGTTTCGTCCTGTGGGGTCTGGACCTTGATCTGGAAGCGGGGCAGGTCCTGGGCGATGTCGTCGATGACCAGCCCGAGGGGTTCAAGGCGACCATCGTCGCTGTCGCGCAGGTAGATCAGGCCCGCTTGGGCCTGGCTGATTTTTACCGTCTCGAACAGCACCCGTTGCAGCAGCGGTTCGAAACGCGTCTCGGCCGACAGGCTGGCGGTGATTTCAAAGAAGCTCGCCAGGGTCTCCTTCATCCGAGCCATGGAAAGGCTCAACTGATCGACTTCCAGTACCGGCGAACGGCGTGTCACCGGGTAGTTGAAATCGAAACTGCGGATGGCGTCCGCTTCATCCACCAGGTCGCGCAAGGGGCGTACCAGAATGCGCGAGGTCAGCCAGCCCAGGGGCAAGCACAGGAGCAGGGTGGTCAAGGTGATGAGCGCGCCCTGCCAGCGCAGGCGATAGGCATCGGCCAGCAACTCGTCTTCAGGCACCAGCAGCGCCAGTTGCAGGCCTTGGGGGCCGCCCTCGTGCATGCTGCTGCGGGCGACCACCCACTGGCGCCGGTCGAGGGTCAAGCGGTTGCCGCCGGGGTTGTCCATGAGCAGGGCTTTGAGTGCGGGATGCAGGTCCCGGGCTTTGATAAGGCGCGCGGTCTGGCTCTCGATAATCAACTTGCTGCTGTCGGGGTAGGCCACCGCGTTGCCATCGGCATCGAACAGGGCGATTTGGGTGCTGGGGGTGACAACGTGCTTGGCCAGGGTCGCGGACAGTTGGTTCAGGGTCAGGTCCGCGCCCATCACCGCCTCGCTGCCGCTGCGTCGGGCCAGGGTGGTGCCGACATTGCGCGTGGAGAAAAACAGGTAGGGTGCGGTGGTGATCTGGTCGTCATCGCTGCGGGCACTGATAAACCATTCGCGGGCCCGCGGGTCGTAGTTCTCCCGTGGGTTGTCGCGTTGTTCCAGCAGGTTCAGCGAACGGTCGAAGAGCAGCGTCTGCGAGTGGGTGGTGCCAGTGTCGGGGCTGCGCTCGATGCTCCAGACCTGGTACGCGGCGTTGTCCGGTACCTTGAAGCGCTCTTTCAACGCCTGGGTGGCCAGCGGCCGGACCATGAAAAAGTCGCCATCGGGATAGCCCACGTACAGCGATGCCAGGTTGGTGTTGTCGCGCAGGGCCTGGCTGAAGGGTTTGAGCAACGCCAGGCGCTGCGTCAGATCTGGTGCCTGGGCTTGGGGGTACTGGGCCAGCAGGCTGAGCAGGTGGCGGATGGGCTCGTAGGTTGACTGCAAGTCCAGGCGCACGTCCTGTTCGATGCGATCGAACAGTTTCTGGCTGCTGGAAAGGATGATCTGGGTGGTTTGTCGATAGTTGAAAATGCCCAGCACCGTGCCGGTCAGCAATAGCAGCAGGGTAAACATCACGCTGATGTGCACGTGCAGCGGGAACCGGCGTTTGTCCGGGCGCAGTGGGCTGGGCATCAAGTCTCTCCGAGTGGTCGTACACACTGCTTAGCGTTCAAGCATAGTTAAGGCCGGAGCAACCTGCCTTGGAGAGTTGGACCTGTGCCAGGGCACGCAGGCTGCTTTGGCAGTCTGTGTGTCACTGGGTGGGATGATGGCTTTTTGATTTGTTTTTGTCGAGGCAAGACTGGCCAAGTGCCCGGGGCGCGATGGCCCCGGGTTAAGTGTCAGTTCCCCGGGTTGGATTGCAGATATCGTTGCAGGGTTTGCTCCAGCTCCAACATGGCCTGCTCGATCGCGCTACGGCAGGCCTCGACCTCTTCGTGGCTGGCCTGTGCATCGCACGCCTGTTCCAAGGCTTCGCAATGCTGGGTCAGCATCAAGGCCTGGACCATACGCGCGGCGCCTTTGATGCGGTGGGCAATATCGATCAGGGCTTGCTGGTCGCCGTCATGGGGCAAGGCGAGCAGGGCCTGGCGATCTTGCTGGGTGCTGCTCAGCAGTTCGACGAGCAGGCGCTGGATCATTTTCGGCTCGCCCCCCGTCAGCAAATGCAGACTATCGAGGTTGAAGGCGTTGCGGGCCGCCAGCGGCTTGAGCCCTGCCAGGCGTTGGTGGAGGGCGGTCAGACTGATGGGCTTGAACAAGCAGTCATCCATCCCGGCCGTGGCGCAGCGCTGTTTTTCCTCTTGTTGGGCGTTGGCGGTGAACCCCAGGATCGTACAAGCTGGCCGTTGTGTGAGCTGTTCGTGCTGGCGGATGGCGCGGGTCAGGTCATAGCCATTCATCACCGGCATGTTGCAGTCGGCGATCACCAGGTCGAAATGCCCGTCTTCCCAAACCTTCAGGCCAGCGCCACCGTGGTGGGCGGTGGTGAAGCGATGCCCCAGGAAGCCCAGTTGCTGGCACATCAGCAGGCGATTGGCGGGGTGGTCGTCCACCACCAGGATGTTCAGGGGCGTGCCGGCGGTGGTGATCTCGGGCTGTTGTTCATCGGCGTCGAGCCGGGGTGCCAGGCTGGTCAAGTGCAACGTCACGCAGACTTGAGTGCCTGTCCCCGGTTGGCTGGTGAGGGTCAGTTGCCCGCCCATCATTTCGCACAGGCTGCGGCTGATGACCAGCCCCAGCCCTGCGCCGGCCCGGGCCATGTGGCTGGGGCCGTCGGCCTGGGCAAAGGGTTCGAAGAGACGAGCCTGGTCGCTTTCGCTGATGCCGATTCCGGTGTCCTCCACCCGCAACTGCATGCAGATCTGTTGGGGCGCGGTGCCAGCGTGCACTTGCACGCGGATATTGATCTGGCCACGTTCGGTGAACTTGATGGCGTTGCTCACCAGGTTGGTGAGTATCTGCTTGAAGCGCAGTGGATCGATCAACACATCGGCCTGTTCGACACTCGATTGGAAGTCCAACCCTAGGCTCAGGCTTTTCTGCCGCGCTAAGCCGTCGAATACCCGAATCACCGACTCGACGGTGTCGCGCAGGCTGACGCGCTCCGGCGTCAGGCTCAGGCGACCGGACTCGATGCGGGCGATATCGAGAATGTCGCCGATCAGCTCCAGCAGATCCTTGGCCGAGTCGTAGGCCACTTCGATGGCTGTGCGGTCGAGATGGCCCTGGTCGGCGCGTTTCAAGGTCAGTTCGAGCATGCCGATCACCGCATTCATGGGGGTGCGGATCTCATGGCTCATGGTCGCCAGGAAGGTGCTTTTGGCGCGGTTGGCGTCATCGGCCTGCTCCTTGGCGGCGCGTAGTTCATCGAAGAGTTGGCGCCGTTCACTGATGTCGATCCAGCCGCCGATGATGCCCTGGACCTCTCCCGTGGAGTCGCGATAGGGCAGGATCCAGTGATAGATCGTCAACTGGCGATCACCGATGTACAGCGCGCGATCGAGAATCATCGGCGTGCCTTCGGCGATGACCCGCTGATAGTCGGCTTCGAACTCCCGGGCCTCGAACTCGTTGCTCAAGGCGCCCTGCATCACGGTTTTGCCGATGACCTCGTCGCGGGAGGTGGAAAAGGCCTCCAGGTAACTGTCGTTGCAGCTTTGCAGCACGCCGTCGCGGTCACGCACGTAGAGGGCGTGGGGCGTGCCGTTGACCAGCGTGCGCATGAACTCGAGCTGGTCGTTCAGCGCCCGTTCGGCCTGTTGCCGCTGCTTGATCTGGCGCCGCATGTAGGCGTTCCAGGCCAGGGAAAGCAGGAGCAACAGGCCCGCGCCCAGGACGATCTGGTAGATCAGGCGAGAGTAGTTGCGCCAGTAGCTGTCCGGGTCGGCGGTGTAGCCGCGCCAGCGGCTGTTGATGATGCCCAGTTCGCAGGGTCTACCTTTTTCTAATAATAATGATCGAGGTCGCCAAAGGTGCGGGGACTTGTACCCGTGGCTTTGGGGGCCGATTTCGTTGTTGAAGGCGAATAGTTTTTAAGTGATGATGGCAATTTGATTTTATGCAAATTTAAATATTTCAAACAGGGAGCGAAGTGATGAATGCTATTGGTGTCTGTCCTTATTGCAAAGAAAAGAGGGGTTTTAGGGAGTGGACATTTGGGGAGAATGTAGGCTCTGTATTTAGTGTGGGGGCTTCGTTCTTAACTGGTGGGCTATTTGGAAAGTCAAAAATTGCAGCCGATTTTGCTAAAGATGCTGTAGTCGGTGGTAAATGGTCAAATTTCATTTGTCTGTCGTGTGAAGGTAAGGTTCACACTTGTGGGGGCTGTGGTTCATTTGAGCCATATCAAGATTTTGGTGCTACTTGCTCAAGGTGTGGGTACAAGTAGGTTTTTGTGCAGGGTCATACTATTTGTTGTGTGATAGATAGCAGGTATATTTCTGCCACAGATGGTGGCAGAAATATACGTTATTGATAGAATAGCGTGGGCTAAATATTTACGGCCTGAAGGTCCAATTATTATTGTTTGTTTTGACAATGATCTCAACCACATCGCATCGTCTGCTTTGAATATTATACTTATATGTGATGGTTTTGCCGAACGGTAATTTAAATGCCTTATTGGGGTTTCCCACGCTTTCTGAGCATTGATTTCGATTAACTGTAACGCCATTAATTACTAGGTCGTCTGAAGTGCTGACGATGTTTACTGTTCTATAGGGGGTCTTGATGGTGCCGTATTGGAATAATTCCTCGCTAACAGATATTTTAAATGGAGAGTCTGTATTGGGATTTGTTGCATTGTTGTCAGTGTATCCCAGCTGGTTTTTCTGAGAGGGGGCCGTTATCCCAATACCTGCGGTCAGCAGTGTTTGGCTTGCTCGAATTGTCTGGGGTTTACAGGTGTACCTTTCGACCTCTTTCCCTAAGCTATTCATGGTGCTGAAATAAGCATTCAGCTTTCCTTTATTATCTTCATAACCCACAGCGACAGCACCTTCAATGTCATCGTCAGTTCCCCTAAGCACGAAGAGCTTCTTAGTCTCACTGCTATTGTCAAGATATTGCTGTGCTCCACCGGACGGAATATCTAGCTTAATCACGCTTCCGCCTTCGTCCGGATCATCGTTCGGCCCCAGAAACGCTACGTAAGCAGTATCTTTACTGTGACTGAGTGTCATTACATCGCCGCTTTCTAAGGTGCATGTAATGTCATACGCATCTTCAGCATAAGAATGAGATGATGCGAGCAGAGATATACAGAATATAGTCACAGCTGTATTTTTCATTAAGTATTTACCTTGTGTGAGAGCATAATTTGCGTTGCGTGTGTGTAATATATGTATCGGCAGTAGATAGTTAAACTTTAGGCAATCAATTGTATACGACCGATCGCTGGTGTCCTTGTAGAAGTCGCTGTGCAGTCAACGGCCTACAATGCTTTGGAGGTATATCCTCAGACCTGTGTCTGTTTAGAGTATTCGAAAGAATAAGCGGGGTGTTCTACTCTGGGGGAGTAGGTATATGTCCGCAAAGCCAAAAACCAGCTTCACGGGTATAAGTATGTAAAGCGGATTATACATATTTCATATTTGTATATCAAACTTTTCGATGATGGATTGCTTGTATTCATCTGCTTCAATGTCTATTTTTATTTTCGCCTCTCTCCACTGCTCTTCGTAGAAGTCTTGCCATCGTGCTACTAATGAATGAACAATCATGTCGAGGTTTTGTTGTTTGACACTGTTCCCGCTTCTTGCAAACTCCTTGATTAGAACATCATTGGATATTGATTTGCAGCCTGAAAATGCTGCGATTAGCTTTTTAGCGAGGTTTGAGGTCATTCGGATATCATGAAGCTCATCCATTTCTACTATCTTTACGAACATGATTAAAAATTTTTGACGCTCACGTCTTTTAAATCCACCAACCATGCCGCCTATTTTTCCTGCATATTCCATCCTGTTCATATATTAGAACTCCTATGTTGTTATAATACCAATACCATAGCGTTTTTATATGTCAATGCTTCAAGGTCATATCTCCAAAGCTTTAACTGTTTCGGGTTTTGCTTCCGGGATATATATTGTAGGAAATTGGCTAGTTTCGGTTTTTTAAAATTTTAACGTGACCAATACCCCATGTTTTTTTGTGAAGTAAATCTGGGGGCGATTTTTAACTTTCCGGGGTTGATTTTTTGATGTGCTTTGTTGCAGAACCCAACTAAGTAATTTAGTTATAGTCGAACCCTATTTACTCATTAACCTCCGACCTTATATTTATTTTCGTTTTGCTATTGACAAGGATTTTTGCTGTAAGTACGCCATAATTCAATGGTTGGAAAAATTAAATATCTAAAAAATCCGATAAAAAAGTTAAATTTTCATGATGGTTTTTTCAAGAAAATCATTTTTGTAAAAAGTCGATTTTTGGTTACTGCCCCAAATCGCTTTCGGGATATTTACGCTCACCAGCCGAGTGAATGGTATTCACCGTTTTCGATGAATTTGGAAAAGTGTGAATTTTTCATCAGGAAAGAAATTTGATATGTATGTATACATACATATAGGTTGGAGGATATATCTCCAAAGCATGGTAAGTGATGGGTTGAGTGGTTAACGCTGTTTGGGACTGTTTTTGATATAGGCTTTTTACACTAACCATAATGCTGCGAGGTGTAACGTAATTAGTCATTTTAGGCGTGCGGGGTGGCTTCGTGGTGTCTTTGTATCAATCGAGTATATACAGGCCGATTTTGACCATTTTCGTGCGTTCTATGGCTATCGGTGGGGCGGTGTATGTATATGTGGGTGGATATGGGGAGGGAAGGGGGGATGGGGTGGAAAGAAGAAACACCCGGTGGCGTGCTATTATCTGATATAGGCTTTTGCACTAATTATAATGCTAGGGTTGCTTTCTCCAATAAAATACAGTTCTACGGCTTACATTTAACTCCTTCATGACTTCCTTAATGGTTGCTCCTGCTTCAAGTAAGATAATACCTCGTTCTCTCTTGGTCTTGCCCTTCTGTTTACCCCTGAAAGCCTGTATCTCGCTTGTATGGGTTCTTGCGACATAATCGTCAAAGGTGCCCCGGTTAAAGTTTCTATGCGTCCACTTTGCCACGCTTTTGGCCGTGTGCTTTACTTCGGAAATGTCCAGCGGCGTAGTAAAATTAACGTTGTAGCCGGTGGCACGGTCTAGGCAAGCGTTTAGCCATTGTTCATAGGTCGGCCAACCCTGACGAATCGCCTTGTATGCCCACGCTCTTAATTGGTCAAAAAGCATACAGTTACGACCCAAGCCATAATCCTCTATGGGCTTTTCTTTGGCCTTTTCAGGGGTTAGGTCGATGTAGTCGGCCAAGTCGTCCAAGGTGTATGGATCGGCCTGCCATTGGGTCACTATCCAGTGGGGATTTATGGGGTTCTTACAGATCAGGCCGCTGTAGCCTCTGTCTGCTCCTAGACGGTTACGCAATCCTGCCTCAACGGCTGCAGCGTAGCGTAAAGGGGCGGTTTTGCCGTCCATAGCTGTTCGGACAGGGGTTTGTAGCAGGTAGAGTAAATGAGCGTGCCCATTGGCCGGATTGCGAGCTATTAGGTTCGGAGCTGGTGCCCCCACGTTATCCCAGTGCATACCGGCGTCAGATCTATCCAAGTCAAAAACCATCCAATATCTATGCGTAGGGCCGTTAGGTTGCACAAGCCTTGCAAGTTTTGCTTTTTCTTTTTTGTTTATTTTTAAGCCGCTGAATAAATCGTCAGTGTGATAAGGTCTCTTTGGTAAGTAGTCCTCAAATAGTTTTACGCATCCCATCGTTATCCTCTTCTAATTGTTTATTTAGAAAAAGAAAACCTCGGGAGATGACTTGACAATAATTTTTATAATGGGCGGCCGCAAAAACTGAGTGCAACACCTGACCTTTCCGGTACGGTGCTGCCACTATGTCCTATCACGAACTCAGTATCCCCGAACGTGCGACCCTTCAACTCGGCCTTGCCCAAGGTTTCAGCC